>CALVXE010000001.1 GCA_944368795.1 uncultured Clostridia bacterium
GAAGTTATAGGGCTCGAACCTATGACCCCCTGCTTGTAAGGCAGATGCTCTCCCAACTGAGCTAAACTTCCGTTCGAACGCTTATATACTATACCAAATATCCGATAAAAAGGCAAGCAAAAAAACAATCGAATTTAAAATTTTTTTATTTTTAAACAGAAATTTTTTATGCCGCCAATTTCTTTTCTATCCCCTCTTGCCGTTATTGTAAAAATAAGGAGAGGTATTGACAGTTTTCTTCTTTTATGGTAGAATAAGATCAGAATTTTTATAATACTGTTTTTTCGGCAAAATTTTCTTTGTATCTCTTGTGCTGTTGCGGCGGTCTTGTATTCTAAGCAAGGAGGTTGTTCATATGTCAGACATTACCGTAGGAAATGTCCTAATCTGTACAATGATAATATTCGTAATAGGCTGTATTATTCACGGTATACGGTGGCTGAACAAATAACCGCCTTGCATTTGCAACGCGCCCGACTTTAAGGTTCTTTGGTATTTCTGCGAACCGTGCGAATTGCAAAACGTCAAAAATTTTTCTTTAAATAAAACCATCATGAAAACGAAAGCGGCGGGGATCCCTCCGCTTTTTTGCACGGTAAAAAATACGCGGCGCGGCCATTTGGCCGCGCCGCCTGCATTTTATTACATTTCGTTTACTTTGCGTATAGCGTCGATATTTACTTTGATTTCGCGGTTTTCTTTCATCAGCCCGTTGACTTCCTGCTGAACGTCGGTAAGCTGCGTGTAGCAATAGCCGCTCGCATACGCAAACGATTTTACGGCGCCGACAAGTTCGGCGTATTTTTCTTCCAATTCGTGCGCCGTTTTTACGCCGTTTCCGTAACCCCATTCGCCGTCGTTCGTGTTCGCGCACAGCGCGGTACCGCCGAATTCGCTGAAAATGATGGGCTGGCCGCCGTAACGGAAGCCTTCGGCAAAGGGCTTACGCTCTTGCAGTTCGCTGCCCTCAACAGCCTGTTCCAGCGTTTTATACCCTTCGCGCAGGCGCGCGCCGTCCTGTTCGTAAATGTGAATGGTGAGAATATCCGTTTCGGTGTGTTCCCAACCGTCGTTGCACACTGCGGGACGGGAACGATCGAAAGATTTCGTATAGTGATACATCGCCGTGGCGAAAGACTGTTCCGCCCTGTCGGTTTTGATATTCCAAACTCCCCAGCTCTCGTTTACGGGTACCCAGGCGATGATCGCGGGATGATTGTAGAACTGTGCGAGGATCTCCGACCACGTCTGCGTAAAGCTGCGGCGGGAAATATCGTCGAAAGCATACATGCTGGGCATTTCGCACCAAACATAGAGACCGATAATATCGGCATAATAGTAGAAGCGTTCGTCTTCCGTTTTCTGATGCTTGCGGACGCCGTTGAATCCCGCTTTTTTGATGAATTCGACGTCGTACAGAATCGCAGCCTCGTCGGGCGGCGTGAGATGCCCGTCCAGCCAATAGCCTTGGTCGAGCACCATTTTCAGATAGATCTTTTTGCCGTTGACGCAGACATCCGGGCCGATACAGGCGACGTCTCGCAGGGCAAAATACGAACCGACCTCGTCGATGACCTTTCCGTCCTTTTTCAGGCGCACGGTAAGATCGTACAGGGCGGGATCTTCCGCCGTCCAAAGATGCACGGCATCCGGCTTTAACAGCGCAACGGGGATCTCCTCCTGCATTTTGTCGTTCGGGGCGATATAGAGCGGAACCTCGCAGGACGCGACACGCTTGCCGGCGAACTCTGCCGTAAGTTCGGCCGTAAGGCCCTCGGCATTTTCGCTGGGGGTTACGATCACAGCCGCTTCGCCGCGCTCGGCCGAAGGCGTGATCCGCAGCGAACGCACATATACGTCGGGAACAAACTCCAGCCAAACGGGCTTATGTATGCCGCTCGTCTGCACATACCAGCAGCCGAAATTATCTTTCAGCCAACGCTGTTTTCCGCGGGGATGTTCGCGGGAATCGTCGTCGTATACGCGTACGGCAAAGGTGTTTTCGCCGCTGTGCACATATTCGCTCACGTCGAAGGTGAAGCGGGCGTAACCGCCTTCGTGCCTGCCCGCATATTCGCCGTTGACCCAAACGTCGGTAATGTAATCGCTCCCTTCGAAATGCAGGAGCACTTTACCGCCCTTCAAGGCGACCCGACGGCAGTACCAAAGATACTTTTCCGGATGCTTATCGCCGATGCCCGAAAGAGGGCTTTCCACTGCGAAAGGTACGTTGATCTTTCGTTCGGAGGAAAATCCGCCCGCGAATGCAGAGGTCGCGGCAGTGCTTGTTTGCAAAAAGTCCCATTCGCCGTTCAGGTTCATCCAATCGCTGCGCACGAGCTGCGGGCGCGGATAATCGGGCAGATAGCATTTTACGTGTTTCATGATTCTATGTCCTTTCCTTAATTTATTTATCGATAAAATTTGCCGCAAGGCGGCCTTTTTTATTTACCAAGCACCATAATGTCCGAAATTGAGCAGGCGGAGGAAACGGCGGGGAGTTTGATCGTGATCTTATTGACCAGCATCGGCTGGAAATAAATGACGAAACTCCCGCCCGGAATATATTCTCCGTCGACGTAGTATTTGTCCCAATCGAAAGTGAGCGCGGAGGTATAAGCGATCACATCTTCCCCCGTCTCTGCGTCCTTGGTGTAAAATTCTACGGAATCGACCTGCCCCAACGTGCGGTCAAAATCGAAGCTGTTGAAGATGAACAGAGCGGAGATCTCTCTGTAATCTTCAAACGTAAGGGTGATTTCGGCCGATCCGGCATTCATATCGAATTCGTTCACGACTCCGTCGTCGTGGAATTTCACGACACCGTCGTTGAGATATTTGACGTCGCTGCCTTCCGCGGTATTTGTGGAAGTTACCGCCGCCTCGGGCGCGATGTTCGACCATTCGCCCGTCGTCTGCGGCATATACGAATAGCTGCCGCCGTTTGCGTGCGGGATCAATAAGCCGTCAGAATTCGTCGTCCAAACGAGCGAATCGAAACCGATCATGCGGGCGCCGCCTCCCTGACTGCGGTTCTGATGCGCGTGATAGACGATATACTGTTTGCCGTCCTTTTCAACGACGCTGTTGTGCCCGGTCCCCGACATCCAGGAACAGGAAGGATCGGCATACAAAAGCCAGCCGCCTTCCGAACGGGAAAGCTTCGTAAACGGCCCCGTCGGGCTGTCGCCTACGGCTACGCGCACGGAATAGGATTTTTCCCAATAAGAATTTGCCGAAAACAGGAGATAATACTTTCCGCTCTCTTCGTTGTAGAGCATATACGGCCCTTCGTTGACGTCTCCTTCGATCAGAGACGAATCGGCAATTGTATCGCCGACGTTTTTGCGGTTGGTTTCGGTGAGAAGTTTGACGCTTTCGTAATTTCCGTTTTCGTCCAGCTTCGGCCGCCAATAATCATCCATGGCAATGACGCCGATACAGGACGTTGCGAACCGATTGGACGTTTCGCCGCTTTCGCCCAGATCGCGGACGAAATAAAGATATTTTTCTCCCGAAACGGGATCTATGAACGGGCACGCGTCGATGACCTTCATATATCCTGCGCTGTTCGGATAGGTATCTAAATCGGTGCTGGCAGGTGTGCGGGCCATATAGTCGCTGTCCGTTTCGCCCTCTTTCTGTTCGCGCATATTGCGAAAATCGACGAGCGGAGGATAAATATAAAGGGTATCCTCCTCAAGGCCGAGTTCTGCCGCAACATCGTTATCGATATATGGCGCAAGTTTTTCCTGCCAATACGCGAGCTGCTCTCTTTCTTCCTGCGAAGCGGAATCGGAAAGTTCGAGCGTTTCGATATAGCGGGCATACTGCGTGAACGGGCCCTGCGGATTTTCGCTTACGGCGCAATCGAGGTAGAAAGACAGCCCTTTAAAGCGGTATCCTGCGCTGTAGAACAGGCAATACAGACCCAATTCCTCATCGTAAATGACCTCGGGCGCCCAGTGGTTGCTTGCCGCAAAAGACGAGTAGGTAATGCCGTCTACCTCAAAATTCGTATATTCGTATGCGACGCCCATGCTTTCCCATTCGTCGAGATCTTTGCTGCGGAAACATTCGAAGCCGCGGCCGATCCCGGTAACGTACATATAGAAATAGCCGGCCTGCTCCCCTTCGTCCACATAAATCACGGACGGATCGGCGCCATGCACGTCCAGATCGTTCTGGTATACGAGTTCGCGGTCGTAGGTGTCTTCTTCACCTTCCGCCGGCGCCTTATATTCGGTGTACTCGAGCGCAACGCGCGTCGCTCCTTTTGAACAGCCAACGGCGGCAAAGACGCCGAACAGCATTGCAGCCCCTAAAAACAGAGCCAAAAATTTTTTCATTGCTACCTCCGAGGTATAAATTGGTTTCTAAAACTTGTTACCGTCGTATCGTTATCGCTGCAACGCGGAGAAACCATGCGTTCTCCGCATGCCTTGCTTATACAGAAAGAAATCAGTACAGCCTGTTCGGAACATACTGCGTGTATTCGTAGAGGATTTCCTGCGTCTCGTCTGCGTTGTTTGCCCACAGCTGATCAACCGTCATCCTGCCTTCGCGGACCCGATAATTCAAGTCGTTCGCCCAATCGGTGATCCAGTCGCCGTCAGGCAGGTACCACCAGTCGCCGGGCGTCTCTACTGCGGCCGCTTCTACGAATACGATGGAGTTCTTCGGATCCTGATCGCTCTGCAGGAACACATCCGAATTCGCGAGTTCGATCTGGTTGGGAATGCAGAAGCCGGCTTCGGCCTGCATCGATTGCCCCTGTTCGCCCGCTACATAGCGCAGGAACATCCAAGACGCAGCTTTCGCATCGCTGCCTGCCGCGATGGCAAGGCCGACCGAACCGCTGTGCCCCGCACGGATGCCGTGCACCGCAATATCGCCGTTTTCGTCATACTCCTTGTATACGGGCAGAGGAGCTACGTCCCAAGAGCCCGCCGCCATGCCCGACGTGCGCAGGAACGTCGTTTCCCAACGGCCGTCTACAAACATGCCGATGTTTCCGGACGCGAACAAGTCTTCCGCCTGCTGCGTACCCAGCGACTGCGCGCCCATCGAGACTCTGCCGGCGCCGTATTTATCCGTTCCGTCCGCCTTTTTACCGACAACCTCGTTCTGCGCTACCGTCAGAGAGCAGAATTCCAGGAACGCATCCAACTGCGAAGGAAGCTGATTCAGCTGACCGGCAGAAACCGCATCCAAGATCTCCTGACGGATGTTCGACTGTACCGCATTGCCGGGGTTATCGTATGTGCCAGTCTTAAATTTATCCTGATATGAGATGATCTCGCCAGGCTGATACATGTGTTCGTTCACCGTGAAGGGCTGCGCATCGTCCGCTACGATGTAGTTCGGCGTCTTGTCGTTCAGCGTAAAGTCATAGTAACCGTCGCCGTCGTTGTCCGTCACGTATTCGACGCAGTCTCCGCCGACAGACCAACAATAGGAGAACCACCATTCGGTGAAGAACCCGTGCATGCTCGCCCCGTTTGCAGGCCTGATCTCTTCCTGCATCAAACGCGCCAATGCCGTCGTTTCGTCCCAGCTCATGGGTACGCGGTTGTTGAAGTACCATTTGTTGTCAAGCTCAAAGTAGCCCTTCTCCTTCACCGTCCCCGTGATGCCGTACTGCGACTTCGTCTTACCGTTGCCGTCGAAGTACGTACCCGCATTGAATGCGTCAAGCTGATCCGCGGGAACGCTGATGATCGTGATGCCGAGCTGTTCCATGTAATTTACATTGTAATAGATGACCGTGGGACCGATATCCTTCGGCAGAGCCCAAAGATCCGCATCGTCGGTTACCGTTGCGCTGTCAACGTCGTAGCGGTAACGCTGAATGCCCTGCTCCCATACGCTGCCGTCTGTAAACTCGCTCAGACCCGTATAATCGTCCAACGGTTCCAAATAACCGTTGGACGCCCACGATTTTACGAGACTGTCTTCTACATACACGACATCGGGCGGGTTGTTGCTCGAAAGAGCGGTAGCCGCCTGCGAAGAATAGCTGCCCGCAGGCTGCGCAACGTAGTTGACTACAATTTTATTTTCTTGCCCAACCGTCGCATTGAATTCTTCGACGATTTCGCCGAATACGCGGACTTCCGCCTCGTCGCCGTAGCCCCAGAACTCAACAACTGTCTTTGTCTCCGGAATCTGAGGTTCGCTATCTTCGATCTGCACCGAAAAATCTGCAGAGCCGCCTGCCGTGGTAACCGTGAACGAGAGCACTTCTCCCTTTTCTGCGCCTACGAAATACGACTGCTTAAGCACCAGTTTGCCGTCCGCAAACGTATAATCTTCCCCCGACGTGAGCGCAAGCCCGCCGCACTTCACGCTCTGCAGCTCTTCCCCTTTCAAATCGACAATTACCGTTATATCCTGCGGTTTGTACAGATCGAACGAATACTGTGTCTGTACGATCACGGGCTTCTCCGGTTCACTCACGTCGATCGGAGGGGTCTGGCTCTGTTTCACCGTTACCTGAAACGCCGTACTGCCGCCCGCCGTCGTTACCGTAAACGTCAGTTCGCTGCCGACCGCTTTATCCGAAAAATACGATTCGTCGAGCACGATCACGTTGTCGGCATACGTATAGTCGGTTCCGCCCGCCAGCGTGTTCCCGCCCTCCTCGATCGAAAGTACGGGCGCGCCATTCAAGGAGATATCCACGCGTATATCCGCCGGAGAGCTCTTATCGAATTCGTATTTCGCCGCCACAACGGGCGGTTCATAGGTGTTGCCGCCATCCTCCTGCGGGTCTCCGCATGCGGCAAACGCAAACGCACAGATCAGCAACAGGCTCAATGCCGAAAGCATGCGCTTTGCAATTCTCTTTTTCATAATTCTCTCCCTTAAAACAAATCATTTGCCCAAAATCATGATATCCGAAATTGAAAACGCGGTTTCGGACGCGGGGATTTTAATCGTGATCTTATTCACGAGCATGGGTTTGAACCCGATCGCAAAACTTCCGCCCGGAATATATTCGGTCCCGTTCGGATTATATTTTTCCCAATTGAAATCGAGAGGCGAAGTGTAAGCGATGTATTCGCTGCCGGCGGCAGTATCGAAACAATAAAACTCGACCGAGCCGATACGGTTGAACGCGCGGTCCGCATGAAAGCTGTTGAATACAAACAGGGCGCGCACTTCGCGGTAAGAATCGAAGGTGAGGGTGATTTCCGCCGCACCCGCGTTCAATTCAAATTCTTGTACGACCCCGTCGTCGTGGAACATCACCGCACCGTCGTTGAGATACTTTGCATCGCTGTCTGCGGCAATGTTTGTGGAAACGACCTGCGCTTCGGGCGCGATGTTCGACCATTCGCCCGCCGTTTGCGGCATATATGCGTAACTCGGCCCGTTTGCGTGCGGCACGAGCAGTCCGTTCGCGTTTTCCAGCCAGACGAGCTCGTCAAAGGCGACTGCGCGTATGGAATTTCCCGTGGCGCGGTTTTGATGGGCGTGGTAGACGATATACTGTTTGCCGTCTTTTTCCGCAACCGTATTATGGCCCGTGCCGGACATCCAAGAGCAGGAAGGATCGGCATACAGCAACCAGCCCCCCTCTTCGCGCGTAAGCTTTGTAAACGGCCCTAACGGGCTGTCTCCTACGGCAACGCGCACGGAATACGTCTTTTCCCAATAGGAATTGGCGGAATACAGCAAATAATATTTTTTATTTTCTTTGTTATAGAGCATGAAGGGCCCTTCATTGACATTGCCCTCGCTCAGAGACGAATCGTAGTCGCCGCCGACCGTTTTGCGGTTGTTTTCGGTGAGGAGCCTGACGCTCTCGTAATTGCCGTTTTCGTCCAGCTTCGGCCGCCAATATTCGTCCAGCGCGATCACGCCGACGGCCGACGTATCGTAAACGTTATCGTTTTCGCCGTTTTCGCCCAAATCGCGGACAAAATACAGATATTTTTCGCCGGTAACGGGATCGATAAACGGGCTGGCGTCGATAACTTTCAGATATCCGTCGCCTTGCGCCTTCGACAGGTAATCGGCATCCGTCTCCCCTTCCTTTTGACTGCGCATATTGCGGAAATCGATGAGGGGAGGATGGATATATACGATCCCCGGGAAAATGCCGAGGTCGACCGCCGCCGAAACATCCATATAGGGTTTCAGTTCCTTCTGCCAATAAGACAGCAGATCTTTTTCTTCCTGCGAAGCCGAGGCGGGCAGCTGCATATCCTGCACATAAACGGAATACTGCACGAACGGGCCCTGCGGCTTGCTGCTGACCGCGCAGTCGAGATAAAACGCCAAGCCTTTTCCGATATAGGAAGCGCTGTAAAAGAGATAATACAGCTTCTGCTGTTTATCGTAAATGACTTCGGGCGCCCAATAATTGGAAGTAGCAAAGGAGGAATAATTCGTAATCCCCTCTTTATAGGATGCAGGCGCGAACGCAGTGCCCATCTCTTCCCATTCGACAAGGTCTTTGCTGCGATAGCAAAGGTACCCCTTTGCCCCCAGCTTATCGCTGGTGATATACATATAAAAATATCCGGCCTGCTCCCCTTCCTCGATGTATATGACCGACGGATCGGCAGCAATCGTTTCGAGATCGTTTTGGTAGATGACGTCGCGGTCATACGAGCCGCTTGCCGAAGAGGCGTTGTAATCGGTGTAATCGAACAGTTTCTTCACGGGTGTTGTTTCTCCTTCTGTTTCTTCGCCGGGTTCATCGGGCTGCTGTTCGGGCGGCTGATCGGGCGGTTGCACCGACTTGCCGATCACCGTTACCGTAAAGGAAGCCTCGCCTCCTTCCGTTTCGGCCGTAAAAGTTAAAGTACCCGACTCCCTGCCGGTAAAGTAAGTTTTATTGAGCACGAGCACGCCGCCGGTATAGGTATAATCGGTTTCGCTTTCAAGCACCGCGCCCCCTTCTTTGAGAGACAGGAGCGCCGCACCGTACGTTTCGATCTCTACAAGCACGTCCGCAGGCGCATTCGCGTCGTAAACGTATGTACCCGAAACGACAGGCGGTTCGACCTGCTGACGGGCACAGCCGCTCAGCACCAAAATGCCTGCAAATAACAGTGCCCAAACCGCTGCGCATGCCCTTCCAATCTTCTGACTCATCTTTCCCCTTCGGCGGCCGCCAAGGCGGCCCCTTACCGATTTTTCGGACATCAGCTCCAATATTCGTCGACGATCCAAATGCCTTTTTCGTCGACGACGGGCATATATTCCGTATTTGTGCTTGCGCCCTGCGGTATCCAAAGTTTATCGGGCGCGCCGCCGCTCATCGAACCGTTGCCGCATTCATCGAAGGTATCGTACTCGTCGCCGCTGTCTTTCGACTTCCAGGCAACGCCCACGCGAACTGCGCCGCCGAACACATAATCGGAAAATTCGACGAGAGGAATAAACACCTCGACGACCGTTTTATAGCGGGAATTGCCGTCCCCTCCGTTTTCCTGCGTTACCCAGTATGCCTGCGCCCCCGTAAAACCGTTATCCATGCCGAGCGAGAAACCGGTCAAGCTTCCGGGATAAGGGAGATCGCGGTCGGATGCATATATGAAGTAATGCTTCGCGCCGTTTTCTCCGACAAAAATTTCAAACTGCGCATTGTACCACCACGGCTCGGCGTACGAAATTTCCGCATCGTTTGCATACAGATCGTGATATACTTCCACGGCGGCGTATAAACCGTCTTCGGCAAGCACTGCATAGAAAGTTGCGCTCTTATGGTCGTCTTCGGAGATCGTGTCCCCTTCTCCGCCATACCCGTTCACAGAAAGAGTATGCGGCTGATAACCGTCGAGCGCTTCCCAGTCGGAAAGGTCGGCATCGAGTTCAATATCGTATTCGTGCGAATAAACCATTTCAACGCTGACGTCCGCGCGCGTTCGGACTTCTCCCAAAGACGCGGCGATCGTAGCGCTGCCCGCCGATACACCCGTCAGTACGACCGTATTGCCGTTCACCTGCATATCGACGGCCGCGGGGTTGGAATTGGACCAAGTAACGACGCTGATGCCGTCGCTCGGCTGCGCCGTAACGGAAGCGGAAGGGCCGCCGACCGTCAACGAAACTTCCGTCTGCGACAGACTTATCGTCATGTCGGAAGGATCGGAGCGGACGACATCGACCGAAAACGACGCGCTGCCGCCGGGCGTTTCGAACGTGAACGTCAGCCGTTCCCCTTCCTCAAAACTCATCAGCCATTCTTTGTACAGCACGATCACCGTATCCGCATACGTATAATCGGCGCCGCCTTCCAGTTCCTGCTCTCCGCAAGACAGGGAAAGAATGGCTTCCCCGCGCAGATCGACGGGAATCCGCAGATCCTGCACCCGATTCAAATCGAACTCGCCGCGCAACTGTTCGGTTACAGGCGCTTCCGGCTCGGGCGCGGAAATAACCGCCTGCGATTTTATTACCCTTACCGTAAAAGCGGCCGTTCCGCCCGCCGTAGCGACGGTAAACTTTAAAACATCCCCCTCTTCTCTGCCCGTAAAATAGGAAGCATCAATGAGAATTGCCGTATCGGCGTATGTATAATCCGACCCGCTTGCAAGTTCGCTGTTCCCCTCTTTCAGCGACGCGATCGCAGCTCCGTTTAAATCTACGTCCACGCGGACGTCTTCGGGATAACTTATGTCGTAATTGTATACGGCCGAAACGTTCGGCACCCCCGAGGCTCCGCCGCCCGAATCGGTCGGCCGTGTACAGCCGCATAACACGAGCGAACAAATCAACGCGGCGCCGCAAACGGCACAAATAAAGCGCAAAAGGCTCCTTCTCATCCTACTCTCCCTTCACATAAAAACCGACTTCTATAAAAATAACGGTGAGATCCGCACTGCAGCGGATGCATCCCGCAGTATCTGCAATTTTATACGTACTTTTCCGGTCCGCCGAAACGCGCCCTCTTGCCGCGCTTCCGGACCTTTCTTCTCTTATTTTCCCTCACGAACTCCGTGCGGCCCGCCCCTGCCTCAGCAAGGCGCCGCGATATCAAATTTTTCCCTCTTACGCAACGCGCGGCAGCCGCAAAGGCTGCCGGCGGCGCAAGACCCGCCCGCGCGCCGCTAAAGCGCGCGGGCGAATCGGATCTGCTTCGAGCCCCCGAAGCGGAGCGGACGAAGCCGCTCCGTGCAAGAACACTGTTTTTGTTCGAATTACGAAAGCGAATTGTATTCGGAACGGAGATAGATGCCGTCTTCCGTTACGTATGTCATATCCGCATTGTCCGTCCAAGCGCCCGCAGGTACCCAGAAGTTATCGGGTTCGCCGCCTGCCGCTTCGCCGTTTCCGCAAGTATCAAAATCGGTACCGCTTCCATCGTCCTTGGATTTCCATGCAACGCCTACACGCAGATACGCGTCGCCGATGTACGAAGAAATTTCTCCCATCGGAACGAAAACTTCGACTATCGTATGGTAAGTGCCTGTCGGCTGAGGATCGGTCGCCTTTTCCGTTTTCCAAGAGACCTGCATCTCGGTCGTTCCGCCGTCTCTGCCGATGCCGCATTTCGTCTGCGCATCGCTTCCTGTAAACGTCGTATCATCGCCGTCCGCATACACGAAGTAATGCAGCGCGCCGCCCGTGCCCATAAAGATTTCAAACTGCGAATTGTGCCACCAAGTGCTCTCCTTGGACTGATATATTCCGTGGTACACATCTACTGCAAGATACAAGCCGTTTTTATCGAGTACGCCGTAGAAGGTCGCGCTCTTATAATCGTCGTCTGCGTATGTATCGCCCTCGCCGCCGTCGCCGTCGATGGAAATCGTTTTGGTCAACTCCGCCTCCGTCCAGTCGGAAAGATCGGCATCGATCGTAATATCTTCGCTATAGTCTGCCGTGATCTCGCGCGATACCGAAACGAGCACCGTCGCATATACGTTGCCGATGGTCGCCCTTACCGACGTAGAGCCGGCCGCCACTGCGGTGATGAGACCGACGTTCGGGTCTTCATCCGACGCTTCGACTGTGGCTACGTTCGAGTTCATGGATCTCCACGTTACGTCTTCTTCCGAATTTTCTACCGTCGCCGTGATCTCCGTCGCTTCTTCGCCTACCGTAAGCTGAAGGTAGGTCGAGGAAAGCTTGATCGTGGGCCGCACGGTCGGCGTATCGTCGTCCGTGTTGTCGTCGCCGGTATTATCTCCGGTGTTATCGCCGGTATTGTCGCCGCCGGTATTGTCATCCCCGGTGTTGTCGTCGCCGGTATTGTCGCCGCCCTGCTGGGTGTCGTCGCCGGTGTTCGTATTGTCATCGTTACCCGAAGCGCAAGCGCCGAATAACGCGACGGTCGCTGCCAGCAGAAGCGCCAACAGCAGGATACTGAGTCTCTTTGCGATTCTCATCTTTCTATTCTCCTTTCTTATCTTTTTTTGCTTACGCAAATTGTTACCGAATCTTCCCTTGCGGCCGCTGCATGCCGCCGCACGAAGAACATAAGCCTATTGCAGGCTCAGTTCCTTTCCAAAATCAGTTTTTCGCCTTCGACGCGCATCGGACAGATGCGGGCCGTACGCGAATCGTAAGGCAGATCTTTATCCCCAATATCGCGCGCGTGGTAGACCACGTAATACTTGCCGTTTTCTTTGATCACGCTGTTGTGCCCCGTGCCCTCTTCGACATCGTTTTTGCGCAGGATCGGCGCATATACGGAATCGGAAGGGTATTTGCGGAACGGCACTTTGCGGAGATCTTTCTCCTCGCTTTCGGCATAGGCATAGCCGACGAAATAGTATTCGTTCTGGTAGCAGTTGCCCGAATACATCACGTAGTGCCGGTTGCCCTCGTTAAAATAGAAGGCGCCCTCGATGGTATGCCAATTCTGACCCTTTTTGAAGCGGTCGCGCATGAAGATCTCTTCGTCGAGGGTGGGACGGACGACCGCCACAGGCCTTCCTTCCGCCGTGAACATATCGACCAGCTTATCGACCACGATGTAAGTACCGGCCCTGTCGGAATCGTAATCGTTGACCGAATAGAAGATATAATATCCGCTCTCGTTCTGCACGACGTGCGGATCGATGGAAAAGGCATCGAGCATGGTCTTCTTATACTCGAACGGGCCTTTCGGGGAAGCAGAGACAGCGACCTTGACCGCCTGCATGTGCGCATCGTCGCACTTTTCGTCGAAAGAGGAATAATACATATAGTACGTTCCGTCCTTTTCGATCACACAGGGGGCCCAATACTCGTGCATGCCCGCTTCGTGCAGGCAAATGCCGACATACTTCCAATCCTTGAACAAATCGTCCGATTCGTAGAGCTCGACTCCCTGCGACCCCGTCGCATATATGTAGTACCTGCCTTCCGCTTTGAGTATGTAGGGATCGGGCTGCGATTTCGGTTCGCCCGCCTTGGGGAAAATGATTTTCATAATATTCTCCGAACTATGCGGAAATTTCCGCCTGTATTGAAAAAATTGCAATCTGTTTGTGAATACTTGCAAGGGCGCGCCGCGCGACTGCGCGGCGCGCCCTGTTTCAGCGTATTGGCCTTATAGGCCTTTTATAGTGCCATTTCGGCTATTATTTTGTGTAAATACCGGTTGTGGTTACGACGGCCTTGTTATCATCGCTCGGCCACAAGCCCTTGGGGACCCAATACGAATCTGCCTTTCCATCGTTGGCCGAGCCGTTATTGCAGGAATCATTATTTGTTTTCCAGGCAACGCCAACGCGGACAGTACCTTCTTGTACGCCGGAAAGATTTGCCGCAGGAATGAAAACTTCGATAATCGTATGGTAGCTGCCGTCCGAGCCGGTCGTTACCGATTCCTGTTGTATAAAAGCCGCCCCCGGCGTTGCAGCAAATTCGTCTGCGCCCGTAGCATACACATAATACTGTTTCTGCTCGCCGCCCATACCGATAAAAAACTCGAAGTTGGTGTTTAAATGCCACTCCGCCTGATCCGTTACGTGCAGAGAATAATGCGCATCGACGGCGAGATACAAACCTTTGTCGGTCATAACGCCGTAGAACGTTGCGCTCTTGCCCTCATATTCATCGGTACCGACGATGCTGAGGGTGCTTACGCCCTCCCAATCGGAAAGAGCACCATCCAGCGTGATATCCGCATCGACCGTTTTGCCGTAATCCGACCAGCGGTAGATGCCCGTCGAATCGACATAGCTCATATGATCGTTGTTTTGATGCGTACCCTGCGGCAGCCAGTATTCGCTGGTGCCCGAAAGGTCTGCACTGTTGTTGATCTGATCGCCGACCGTTTTCCATGCGATGCCTACGCGGGCGACGTCATCTACCCCGGTAAGATACGACGCGGGAACAAACGCTTCTACGATCGTATGATATGCGTTTTCCGTTCCCGTCGTTTTGGAACCATAGTAGACGTAATCATGCGAAGCTTTGAATTCATCTGCGCCCGTCGCGTATACATAGTACTGTACCTGCGAGGTACCCGTGCCGACGAAAAATTCGAAGTTGGTGTTCTCATACCAGTTTGCCGCACCCGTTTTATGGAGACCATAGTGCACGTCTACCGCAACGTAGAGGCCTTTGCCTTCGACCATTTCTCCATAAAACTCCGCGCTCTTACCGTCAAAATCACCGCTGCCGACAACGCTGAGAGTGTGTACCCCCCCCCAGTCGGAGAGGTCGCCGTCCAGCTTCTTTGACGTAGGTTCGACCGGTTCTTCCTTTGCCTGAATGCCGTTTGCCGCCACAGTGTACTGATACGTGTTCGGCTTGCCGCCGAAGTACCACCAGTTGTTACCGTTCATCGTTTCGCCGTTTTCAAGGTCGATCTGCATATTATCGTCCGTTTTGAAAGCGAAGCCTACATCTACGGAAGAGATCTCCGAAGCCTCTACGCCCAATTCTTTAGCAAGATTTTCAATCGGGATAAAAATCTCGGCATACGTTTGGAATCTGTACGACTGGCCTTCGACTTCCGTCGTCGTCATTACCGCGTCCATATAGCCGCCCGTGCCGTATCCCGTGAGCATATACTGATGGCTGCCAACAAAAAATTCCACATTGACGTTGCGGAACCAGCCGCCCGCGCCGTTATCTTCGTCCCAAGAAGCCTGCGCTGTATTTACCTGATGTTTTACATCGTAAGCGATATACAGGCCGTCTTCGCCGAGGAACGCGCGCACTTTCCAAGTATTGCCGTTGCTCGTTTCGTTATAAGAATCCGTCGCTTCGAGATAGTTGCCTTCCTCGGAGGCAGCAAGATTTGCCCAATCCGACAGGTCACCGTCTATCGCCACTTCCGTCGGCAAAAATCCTTCTGCCAAAGTCTCTACTACATCCGCTTCCGTAATCAAATCGATATCCGTGAATGCAAGCGCAGTATTAAAGGTCATAAACCCGGGAATTGCTCCGTCGTCATTCCCCTTGTAATCGTGCTGGGCATATACCAATACGTCATCCAACAACATATACAACGTATCGTTTACATATACTAACTGCATTTCGATATCGTTGTAACTGTTGCCTTCACGGATATACGTATCGCCCCAATGTCCGTCCATTGAGTGGGATGAACTCGTTGCCCAGCCCCACTGCGTACCGTTATTCGTGCCCTGTTCCGCAATTACTTTGCCGAACTTATTGCCCGTTCCGCCGGCCGCATCGACATAGAACGCTACAAGCGATTCTTCCGACTTACTGACAAGGCCGAACTTCGGAAATCCGTCGCCGGCAAGCCCGGCTTGTACAACATGCAACGTTGCTTTCAGACTGAACGCATCGAGCGCATCATAACCGAAATAATAGAACTCCTGTCCCGTCCCCGTCTGTGTAACGGTATAGGAAGTTTCATAATTGCTATCGTCATACCCGCTGGTATACGTCGTCATGCCGCTGTCGTCAACGACATACCATGTCGCCGGCTCGGACAGGTTACAGCCGAGCATCATCGTCCATGTTGCGCGAGGACCCGATGTATACGACGGCTTCGTATTGAACGAAGGCGCACACACTACCGATTCCGGCTTGCCGTCCAAATTCAAAGAAGAATACGGCAGATACAATTCCATCGAATACCCTTGGCAGGTGTTCGAGTTCAGCTCTCCGTTGATCTTTACCTTTCCTGTACTGGGCAGGTATTTGCGCGTATAATTGTACGCCTTATCCTGCGCCTTAAAGCCGACCCACTGTTCCGCATAACCGTTTGCGCCTAAGCGAAGCTGAACGACATTCGCATCCAAACGCGCAGTATCGCGCGGCGCCACCTGAATCTCAACGCTCGTGTTATTGAATACGTCCGTATCTTCATGATAGAACACGTTCCGATCGTTGGATACAAAGCCAAAGAATACGCCCTCGTCTCCCAAATGCGCATACACCTTCATGTTTACGCCGTTGATGTCTGTAAAGCTCAAATATCCTTCGCCGTATTCGGATGCAGCGACTTCACCGTCCAGCGTCATGTCTGTATCGGGGAAGTCTACTTCCGTCCAATCGTCTTCGCCCGCATCGACGGGATTATAATCGTACGTTTCAAATTTGAAATCGCTGTTCGTGTTCCCGCACGCAACGATAAACATGGCCAATGCGGCAAACATGAGGACGCTGAGGCAAATTAACAAATATTTCTTTGCTTTCATTGTTGTTCTCCTCCTTATTTACCCAATACCATGATTTCCGACAGCGCAAGCGTTTGGCCGGCGCTCGGTATCGTGATTTTGATCTCTTTGACCATGAGCGGCGCAAACTCTATCGCAAAGCTGCCGCCCGGGATATATTCGCCGTAATCATAATATTTATCCCAATAGAAATCCAGCGTTCCGGTGTATGCGGTGCCTTCGACGTTCGCTTCTTCGTCTTTGAACGTAAATTCTACCGACGAGATGCGGCTTACCGTCTGGTCGTAATTGTACGCATTGAAAATGAACAAGCCGCGGACTTCTCTGTAATCTTCGAAGGTGAGCGTGATTTCCGTCGCTCCCGGATTCATTTCGTAATCGTATACAAAGCCGTCGTCGTGGAATTTCACGATTCCGTCATTGAGATAATTTACGCTGTTCCCTTCCAGCACATTGTTCGACGATACCGTCGCTTCGGTAGCGATGTTCGACCATTCGCCCGCTGTCTGCGGCATGTACGCATAGCTGCCGCCGTTGACGTACGGAACCAATAAATCGTCGTTATTCATCGTCCAGAGGAACTCATCGAACCCGATCGCACGCGACGAGTTACCCGT
Source organism: uncultured Clostridia bacterium (assembly GCA_944368795.1). Taxonomy (GTDB): domain Bacteria; phylum Bacillota; class Clostridia; order Christensenellales; family Borkfalkiaceae; genus Borkfalkia. The sequence continues at coordinate 17,168 of CALVXE010000001.1, forward strand.
CGTGCGGTTTGTGTGTGCATGGTACACTATAAACGATTTCCCGTTCGCCGTTACCACACTGTGGTGCCCCGTACCGGACATCCACGAACAAGAAGGATCGGCATACAACAGCCAGCCGCCTTCCGCACGGGTAAGCTTCGTGAATTTTCCGTCCGGAGAATCACCCACGGCAACGCGTACAGAATACGTTTTATCCCAATAGCTGTTCGCCGAATACATCAAATAATACTTGCCGTTCTCTTCGTTATACACCATGAAAGGTGCTTCGTTCACCCTGCCTTCGTTCAACGCCGCATTCGCTACACCGACTCCTACGTTCTTGCGATTACATTCCGTAAGAAGCCTGACATTTTTGTAATAAAAATTGCCATCTGCATCCTTTTCAAGAGCGGGACGCCACTGATCGTCCATTTCTATTACGCCGATCGCGGAATCGTTGTGTCCGTTATCGCCGTTCAAATCGCGCGTGAAATACAGGTATTTCGTGCCCGAAACGGGATCGATGAACGGGCTGGCGTCGATGACCTTCATGTAGCCGCCGTTGGGCTCTTTCTCCAAATAATCGCTGTCCGTTTCGCCCGCTTTCTGCTCGCGCATGTACGTGAAATCCAACAGCGCGGGATATACGTACAGCTTGTTATCTTCCAGCCCCGCAGTGTCCGCTGCCTCGTTATCCGCATACGGCTCCAATTCCTTACGCCAAAATTCCTCAACTTCCCGCTCTTCCGCCGTAGCATCCGCAGGGATATCTACCGTCATGATGTACTCAGCATACTGCACGAACGGGCCCTGCGGGTCTTCGCTTACTGCACAGTCCATATAGAAATTAAGGCCTTTGAAAAGATACGCCGCGTTGTAGAACAGCATGTACAGGCCCAAATCTTCATCGTAAATCACCTCGGGAGCCCAAAAGCTCGACGTGGCAAACGACGAATACGTGATGTCCGCCTCCTGATCGTAATACAGCGTGGGATTGTACGCCACACCCATGCATTCCCAATCGTTCAGGTTTTTGCTGCGGAAGCACTGGTAACCGCTCGCGCCGATCTGATCGCTCGTCAGATACATGTAGTAGTATCCCGCCTGATCCCCTTCCGTAACATAGATTACCGAAGGGTCGGCGCCCAGCGTTTCCAAGTCGTTCTGATATACCGTTTCATGGTTATATTCACGCTCTTCTTCACCTTCCGCCGGTGCGTTGTATTCGTAGTATTCGAGAGGTACGTTCACGCTCGCCGCTCCGCCCCGTGAACATGCCACCGATGCCCCGACGCCGAAAACCATTACGGCCCCGACGAACAGCGCCAACAATTTCTTCATAGAATCCTCCTTGGATAATTTAACCGGATTATTTCAAACCGGAAGACGCGATACCTTCGATGAAGTATTTCTGCGCCACGATATAGATGATAATTGTAGGCAGAAGCGCAACCAACGTACCCGCCATGATTGCATGCCATTGGGCATTGTACTGCGATACGAACGTAGTAAGCGCGATCTGCAAGGTCTGCAGAGGAGGCTGTGTGAGATACAGCAAAGGTCCGAAATAGTCGTTGTAGCCCCCTACAAAACCGAGAACGCCCTGCGCAATGAGCGCGGGTTTGGACAGCGGGACCATGATCCAGAAGAAAATACCCACGTATCCGAGGCCGTCGAGTTTGGCAGCCTCGAGCGTTTCGGTAGGAATGCCCGAGAAGAACTGGCGGAGATAGAATACGCACGCCGCCGCACCGAACATACCGGGAATCATGAGCGGCAGAGGCGTACCGCGCCAGCCGATCAAATCATAGATGGTGAACGCGGGAACCATCGTTACCATGCCCGGTACCATCATTGTGGCTAATAAGATGCCGAATAATACATTTTTGCCGCGGAATTGTAACTTCGCAAACGCATATGCCGCCAAAGCCGAAGTAAACAGACCCAATAAAGTAGGCGGGATAATGATCCACAGCGTGTTCAAAAAGCCCGTCATAATCGCCGTATAGGCGTTCGCGATCGGCTTTTGAAAAATCATCTTATAACCGTCTACAGAAAAGCCCTGTGTGGGCCACCAGGTAAAGTTCGGGCTGTTCGCCTCTTCCCAGTGTTTAAAACTCGTTACGATAACGATATAGAACGGAACGAGTATCCACAAAAGGAAGAGAATGAGAATAAAGTACATGATCACCTTTTTGGCAATATTCACTTTATTCGCGCTCATTTTCCGAATTTTGCGAGGCTCTTCGGGCGTTTCCGCAACAAGCTGCGCAGACGCTTCGGATTCAATGAATTCCACGTCTTCGTTTTCCATTAAAATATTTTCGTTACTCATCATAGCTCACCCACTTTTTCGAACCCCAGAAGTTAAACGCCACGACTACCGAAATAAACAGCGCGAGCACCCAACCCACCGCGGTTGCGACGCCGATATCCGAACCGCCGTTCGCCTGGAACAATTCGCGGTACAGGTAGAACACGATGGTCAAACCGGAATACCCCGGCCCGCCGTTGCTGGCCATGACCTGGAACTGCGTAAACGTTTGCAGCGAGCCGATCAGGCCGGTAACCAACAGGTAAAAAGTCGTCGGAGAAATGGCGGGAAGCGTGATACGGAAAAATTTCGTAAACATGCCCGCGCCGTCGATATCCGCCGCTTCGTAGCAGTTTTTATTGACGTTCGTCATCGCGGCGGAGAGCAAAATAATGTTAAAGCCCGTGCCGCCCCAAATGAGGATGACGTACATGACGGGCATGAACGTTTTTTCATCGCCCAGCCAGTTGATATTTTCTTTGATCAGCCCCATATTGCGCAAAAGCGCGTTGAGCACGCCGAAGTTGTAGTTGAAGATCCACTGCCACATGAACGTGATAGCGACCATCGAGCAGACATACGGGATAAAATAGACCGTTTGGAACAGTTTTTTACCCTTGCCGCAGTTGGAAAGCAGCGTGCTGATGAGGATCGAAACCGCCAACGCTATGAGCGTAGCCCCGATGACGATAAGCGTGTTGACCACCGACTTCCAGAATAAGTCGTCGGTAAAAATTTCGACAAAGTTATCGAAGCCGACGAATTCCGCAGTGTTCAGCCGAAGGCCGCGGAATTGATGGAAACATATGTAGATGGAGAAAACGAGCGGAATCACGCCGAAAATCAGAAAACCGATGATCGGGATACAGCTCATCCCCCAGCCGATCAGCTCTTCTTTATTGGTTTTCCATTTTTTGCGGGCGCGCTGAGGTGCGCGCCCGCTGTTTAATTCTTCTAATACTTCCTCACCGTCGGAAACGGTGGTCAAGTCTTCCATTTCTTCCATATCCCCCAAACTCCTTAGGCTATCTTGTTGGGTTTATAAGCCGTATAAGCGTACAGTTCGTTCTGCGTTTTCGTGGCGTTGTTTGCCCACAACTCATCCAAAGTCATCTTGCCTTCGCGGACTTTTAAGTTCAGATCGTTCGCCCAGTCGGTGATCCAGTCGCCGTTCGGCAGATACCACCAGTCGCCCGGCGTTTCCACGGCCGCAGCTTCCACGAACACGATCGAGTTCTTCGGATCCTGATCGCTCTGCAGGAACACGTCCGAATTCGCAAGCGCGATCTGGTTGGGAATGCAGAAGCCCGCCTGTGCCTGCGACGTCTGGCCCGCTTCGCCCGCCACATAGCGCAGGAACATCCAAGACGCGGCTTTTTTATTGCTGCCCGCCGCAATCGCAAGGCCTACCGAGCCGCTGTGCCCCGCGGGTATGCCGTGCACCGTTACTTTCGCTTCGCCGTTAAAGTTATCGTTTTTATCGTATTCCTTGTATACCGGCAGAGGAGCTACATCCCAAGATCCTTTTGCCATATTCGAAGTGCGCAGGAACGTCGTTTCCCAGCGGCCGTCCACGAACATTCCGATGTTGCCCGCCGCAAACAAGTCTTCCGCCTGCTGCGTGCCCAGCGACTCCGCGCCCATCGACACTTTGCCCGCGCCCTTCTTATCCGTTACTCCATCCGCCATTTTACCGACAACATCGTTCTGCGCTACCGTCAAGGAGCAGAATTCCAGGAACGCGTCGTACTGCGAAGGAAGCACGTTCAGCTGACCACTCCTTGCCGCACTCTTGATGTCGTCGCGGATCTGCGCGTCCACCGCTTCCCCTGTATCTACATTCGCATTGGATACATTCTCAAATGTTCCGTCTTTAAATTTATCCTGATACGAGATGATCTCGCCCGGCTGATACGTGTGCCCGTTCACCTTGAAGGGCTGCGCGTCGTCCGCTACGATGTAGTTCGGCGTCTTGTCGTTCAGCGTAAAGTCATAGTAACCGTCGCCGTCGCTGTCCGTTACGTATTCAACGCAGTCGCCGCCGACCGTCCAGCCGTACGAGAACCACCATTCCGTAAAGAACCCGTGCATGCTCGCTCCGTTTGCAGGCGTGATCTCTTCCTGCATCAAACGCGCCAACGTCGTCGTTTCGTCCCAGCTCATCGCGATGCGGTTGTTAAAATACCAGTCATCGCCCAAGCGGAAGTAGCCGCGTTCGCCGACCGTTCCCGTGATGCCGTGCTGGTCTTTCGTCTGGCCGGTGCCGTCGACATATGTCCCGGCATTGAATTCCTCCAATTTATCTTCCGGAACGCTGATGATCTCGATGCCGAGCTTCTCCATGTAATCTACATTGTAATAGATGACCGTGGGGCCGATATCCTTCGGCAGAGCCCACAGCGCCGCGTCGTCGGTTACCGTTGCGCTGTCTACGTCATAGCGGTAACGCTGAATGCCCTGCTCCCAGATCTTTCCTTCGGCGAGGAAATCCTCTTCCAGACCCTGATACTTCGTTTCACCGTCCAGCTGTTCCAGATAATCCGCGGCAGCCCACGCTTTCACAAGCGCGTCTTCCACGTACACGACGTCCGGCGTCTTCGAGCTCGAAAGAGCCATCGACGCGTTCGAAGAATAGCTGCTCGACGACTGCGACACATAGTTGACCGTTATCTTATTTTCTTTACCGATCGTATCGTTGAACGTGTTGACGATATCGCCGAACACGCGAACTTCCGCTTCGTCGCCATAGCCCCAGAATTCGACTTTCGTTCCGCTTTCGGAAGGTCTGTAGTTACCGTCTTCGTCAAATCCGCCGTCGTTTCCGCCGCCGCCGCACGCGGCAAGAGCGGACGCGCACGTAGCCGTCATTACGCCGGCCATTGCAAGTACCATAAGCTTCTTAAATACTTTCATCTTCATCCTCCTTTTGATGACAGATTTATTGCGTACGCCGCCCGGATCATAAACCACGCCGACCGATATCTGTTACAGCATATTAACATTATCGTTAACGTAAGATTATTTAAAGGATATACGCTCCTTTTTGATCAGGCAAACGCCTTTTACCATATGTGATTGAATGCGGGGCCGCTTTGCCAAAGGCAAAACGAACGCCTTTCCATAATAAAATCCGCTATTTCGGCGATTTTTATTCTTATTCAAGTTCTGCGCTTTACTCGCAGCCGTACGTGGCAACATTCACTTTCATCACTCTCTGACGGCTGGCGCCCTCGTACAGACCCTCTACACGCTGAATCAAGAGATTGACGGCCGTTTTTGCCAATGCGTCTTTATCGGTGGAAACCGTCGCGCAATTCCCCGGAAGTTTGAGTTCCTGCCGAATATTGTCGTAACCGATAACGCGGATATCTTCACGGCTGCGGCTCTGCAGCAAATACTGCGTTTCCATCGCGATATAATCGTTGAAACAAACGATGCCGTCGCATGCGCCGGAACGGAGGATCCCGTCGATCACCTCCGAATACGAATGCCCTTCCATCAACGCGATGCTGCTTTCGGCATTCCGCTCCTGTACGCAATTCAAAAAGCCGTCGTACCGCTCTTTCGCGCAGGAGATGCCCAAACTGTCGGCCAAAAAACACAGATTCTTGCAGCCTTTATCGATGAGATAATCCGCCGCGATATATCCGCCGCGCACGTCGTCCGTATATACATAATCCATTTGCGGCTGTTCGCTGTGGCGGCCGATGACCGTTACCGGAAACCTGCCCTGCTGCACGCGCTTGCTGAAATCTTCGCCCGGTTCCAAAAAGCTCAACAGCCCGTCCACGTTCCGAAGAAGAAGTTTTTCGTAGGTAGATTCGCATACCTTTTCGTTTTCGTCGATCACCGTGAGAAAATCGTAGCCATACTGCGTGAGGTGGTTTGTGATGTAGTGCGTCATGATATTGTAATAGGGATTAAAAAGATTATCAAACAATATCGCGACCGTATACGACTTGCCCTTCTTTAAAGAAGACGCGGCAAAATTGGGAACGTATCCGAGCCTCTTCGCCGCTTCGTTAACGCGCCTCTTCGTAACTTCGGAAATATCCGACTTGTTGTGCAAAGCCCGCGATACAGAATTGACCGTAAGCCCCGTCGCTATCGCCACATCCTTTAAAGTACATCTCTTTACCATGATTCTCTACACTGCAGCTTAATATTTCAACATGAACGTTAATGTGATTACGAATCGATTATATCACAAATAAATTATTTGTCAATACTTTTTTTAAAATTTTCAAAAAAATTTCGAAATTTTCATTTTGACATTTTTCCGCCCTTACCGAGGCGGATATCCGCCCATAAAGCAGGTTAACGTTTCGCTCTGCAAATTTTTGCATAAGTGAACGTTTCGATTGACAAATTCGCCCGCTTATTATAAAATAAAGTCAAGCCGCCCGCGGCGGCAAATTCAAACAGGAGGTTTTGCATGTTTAAAGGATTGGAAAAGGTATTCGACATCATCGGCGAGATCCTCGCAGTGGTCTTGGTGATCGTATTCGCCCTGCTGATCATCGACGCGAACTTCAGTTTTCTGCCGGACACGCTTGCGAATGTATTTAAAGTAATACAGACCTACGGCGGACTCGTGCTGATCGCGGTCGTCGGATTGGAAGCGATGGCGAAGCGCAATTTTATTTTCCAAATCATCTTTTTGGCATTGCTTGCGCTGATCGTCGTGTTCATGTTCTTCCCCGACACGTACAACAATTTTATCAATATTATTAAATAAGGAAACAAAAAGAAAAGCCCTCTCCTGTTGCGGAGAGGGCTTATTTGTTTACTGCGCTTTGCTGTATACGCTTACCTGCTTTCTGTCTTTGCCCAACCTTTCAAAACGGACCACTCCGTCGACAAGCGCGAACAGCGTATCGTCTTTGCCGATGCCGACGTTGTTGCCGGGATGGAATTTCGTGCCGCGCTGACGAACGAGAATGTTGCCGGCAAGCACTTCCTGCCCGTCCGAACGTTTTACGCCGAGGCGCTTCGCCTCGCTGTCTCTTCCGTTGTGCGACGAGCCCGTTCCCTTTTTATGAGCAAATAAACTGATGAAAATCATTTATTTCTCCTCCTGAAATTTACTTACAGCGAGATCTTTTCGATCTTCACTTGGGTGAAGGGCTGGCGATGGCCCTGTTTTTTGCGCTCGTTCTTTTTCGGTTTATACTTGAAAACGACGATCTTTTTGAACTTATCCTGTGCTTCCACAGTGGCGGAAACCTTCGCATTTGCGACTTCTTCGCCAGTCTTGACCCCGCTTTCGTCCGAAATCATCACGGCTTTGAATTCGACGGAATCGCCGACTTCCGCTTTGAGCTTTTCGACACGCACTACGTCGCCTTCGCTGACTTTGTATTGCTTGCCTCCGTTTTCGATGATAGCGTACATAAAAACTTTACCTCCTCTTTCCAGTCTCGCCGTATGCCAAGGCGGTGCGTCGCGCGCACGCTTATAAAGCCCGCTCCGAGCGGCTCGTTTCGTATCTTACCATACCGGGGCAAAGAAGTCAAGCGTTTTTGCCCGCATAATTTATTTTGCCGCGGCACAAACTAAGATAAAACAAACGGAGGCTTTGATATGGCTGTAAAAAAAGACGAAGAATTATTGGCGGAAGTTTACCGCAACACACATTACGCGCTCGAATCGATTGCGGATATCCTGCCGGATACGACAAGCGGCGAACTGCGCGAAGAATTGCTTAAAATGCACGACGGATATGAAAAAATTTCCGGCCAGGCCGCGCTTTGCGCCCGGGAGAAAGGCATCGAACTGAAAGAGCCGGGGGCCGTAAAGAAAGCGATGATGTGGGGCTCGATCAAAATGAACGCCCTTAAAGACGGTTCGCCCGAGCATATAGCGGAGATGATGACGCAGGGAACGGTGATGGGGATCACCGCGCTGGCGCGTTCTTTGGGAGAGTGCGAAAAGGAATGCGACCCGGAAATCATAAAATTGGCGAAAGAACTGTTAAAAACCGAACAGTGCTATGAAGAGACGCTGAAATCGTATTTGCAATAATTCCCCGCCGAGCGCAGGAACAAGAGCCGGTGCGGTGCGCATATATGCGCGCCGCACCGGCTCTTTCATATATAAGCTTCCTGCCAAAAGAAGTCTCCCTGCTATTCCACCGTTACCGATTTAGCCAAATTGCGCGGCTTATCCGGGTCGTATCCCCGCAAAAGGCACATGCGGCAGGCAAAATATTGCAGCGGGATCACCGATATCACAGGCATCAGCGGTTCGGAAACGGAGGGAAGTTTGCATTTGAAATCGGCGCAGCTTTCCTCCATAAAACCGTACTGCGACAGCAATACCGTATACGCGCCCCGCGATTTTACCTCTTCGAGAGCGTTTTCCGTCTTTTTCGCCAGATCGGCGCGCGTGGATACGGCGATCACGGGAAAGCCCCGTTCCACTAAGGCCAAGGTGCCGTGCTTCAACTCGCCTGCGGCATATCCTTCGGCAAACACGTAAGCGATCTCTTTTACTTTCAGAGCGCCTTCCGCGGCCGTGCGGACGTCGCGGTCCCTGCCCAAAAAATACATGCTCTGCGCACCGCGCAATTTTTCCGCGAGCATATCCATCGCGGGAAATGTTTTGAACGACGCGCGTGCCGCTTCGGGCAGAGATGCGAGCTCGGGCATATAGGCGGGCATCTGCGTTTTTTTATAAAAACAGAGCTGCGCAGCGATGTAATACAGGCACAGAAGCTGGCAATTGTAGCTCTTCGTCGCGGCCACGGCGATTTCCGGCCCCGCGCGCATGACGACCGTAAAATCGGCAAGAGACGAGAGAGACGAGCAGGAAACGTTCGTTACCGCCAACACGAATCCGCCCCGTTCGCGCGCCAAGCGGGCGGCTTCCAACGTATCGGCCGTTTCTCCGCTCTGCGATACCGCCACGACAAGATCCCCCTCTTCCACGAGAGGATCGCGGTAGCGGAATTCCGAAGACGTATGGCATAAAACGGGAATGCGCACTTCTTTTTCGACAATATCTTTAAACAAGAGAGCCGCGTGATATGCCGTTCCGCAGGCGACGGCGAAAACTTTTTTTGCCTGCCGCATCGCGCGCGCGCAAGGGGCGAAATCGGCCGCGTTCAGCCACGCGAGAGTATCTTCCAACGCGCGCGGGATCTCGAAAATCTCTTCCTCCATGTACGTTGCGCATCTTCGCCTGCCGCCGAGGCTCGTTTCCGTTACCTTGCTGAACTTTTTGCCGATCCGCCGCCCCGCGCCGTCGCAAAAATCGATTTCTCCGCCGCGGATGTGAATGAACTCCCCATCCTCCGCTGCGGCAATATATTCCGCCTCTCCGCTGAGCGCGGGGACGTCGCTGCAGACAAAAAGAGCGGAAGAAGACGCTCCCGCTATCAGCGGACTCTTATATTTTGCGCATACGATCTCTTCGGGGAAATCTTCGCACAGCACGGCTATCGCGTATGACCCTTCCAGCCGCGAACAGGCCGAAGACACCGCCGCGAAAAAATTGCCGGTATACGAACGCGCGATCAGTTTTACGATCACTTCACTGTCCGTTTCGGACAAAAACGTTTCGCCGGCGGCGCTGAGTTCTTCCCTGAGCTTTGCGTAGTTTTCGACAATGCCGTTATGCACCAGCGCGAACTTGCCGCAGACATGCGGATGCGCGTTCGCGTCGGAAGGGGCTCCGTGCGTGGCCCAACGGGTATGGCCGATGCCTGCCCGGCCCGAAAGCTCCTCCCCGAACAGATTCTTTACCCCGCCCTTCTTTTTCCGTATCGCCAATCCCGCCTCGGAAAGTACGGCGATCCCGGCGGAATCGTACCCGCGGTACTCCAATTTTTCGAGCGAAGAAATGAGATACCGATAACAGTTTCCCTTTGTAACACAGCCTATGATCCCGCACATATCATTCCTCCGACCCGATTATGATCCTGCGCACCCTTTCCGCAGAGCTCCGCGCGGCGTGCATCGTTTCCGCTTCGGCAAATATCCGCACGACGGGCTCGGTTCCGGACGCGCGAACGACGATCCTCTCGACAAAGCCGCTCTCCCTTTCGACAGCTTCGCGCACCTTTTCGCTGCCCAACACGCGGACTTTGTCTCGTACCTTTACGCTCGCATTGTACTGCGGCAGCAAACGGACGTCTGCCAAGTCCGAAAGTTTATTTTCCGTTATCAGCTCGGAAAGTTTTACCGAAGTCAAGATCCCGTCTCCGGTCGACGCATAGCGGGACAGAATAATATGCCCCGACTGCTCCCCGCCCACGGCGGCCCCGCTCTTGCACATGCAGCGGGCAACATATTTATCGCCGATATCCGTCCGCACCAAAGCGATCCCTTCCCGTTCCAGAGCGCGCTCAACGCCCGTATTGGTATGCGCCGTGCCGACGGCAAGATTTTGCGGCAGACGGCCCTTCGATTTCATGTCCTTTGCCAAAATATATAAGATTTTGTCGCCGTCTACGATTTCTCCGCGCTCGTCGACCGCGATCAGCCTGTCGGCATCTCCGTCATAGGAAAAACCGGCATCGGCACCGTATTTTAAAAGGGCATCGCGGACCCGTTCGGGGTACAGTGCGCCGCAATGGTCATTGACGGAGCGCCCGTCTGTTTTACAGCATATGCAATACACCTTCGCCCCCAGTTTTTCGAATATACGCGGGGCAAAAGCGGATGCGGCTCCGTTCGCACAGTCGAGCACGAATTTGAACCCCGAAAGCGGCCTTTCACAACATTGCGCGATATAATCCGCATACGCGCCCCGATGCGGAAGGCGAAAAATCTTCCCGCAGGACAGAGCGGAGGCAAACGAATAACAGCCGAAATGCCTCTCTATTTTGCCTTCGTCCTTTTCGTCCAGTTTCATCCCGTTGCGGTCGAATACTTTCAAGCCGTTGTATTCGGGAGGATTGTGCGAAGCGCTGACGACGATGCCGTAATCCGCTCCGATACGCCGAACGAAAAAAGAAACCGCCGCCGTAGGCAATATGCCGCCGTCGTATACCGTACCTCCTCCCGCAGATATGCCGGCGGCGGCCGCCAGCATAAGCATATCCGAAGAGACGCGCGTATCTCTGCCGATCAGCACCACGGCATTTTTTTTGAATCGGCAGAGAGAATTTCCCAAAGCAAACGCTGTGCGGGCGGTGATCGTTTCTCCTGCAATTCCGCGGATCCCGTCTGTTCCGAACCAATCACCCATCGTCTTTCCCTCTCCGCACGTATTTTTGCGCCAGACGTTCATTTTTTTGCTGCCGCACCCTGCCGATCAAAAAAGAACCGGGCGGAGCGTTTTCGGTTACGGTCGTTCCCGCGGCTACGTAACTGCCGGCGCCGAGCGCAACGGGCGCCACCAAATTGACGTTGCTCCCGATAAAACAACCGTCCTCGACTTCGATGCGGTGTTTTTCCTGCCCGTCATAATTGCAAAATACGGCTCCGCAGCCGATGTTGCAAAACTTTCCTACGTCCGCATCCCCTACATACGCGAGATGGCTGGCTTTCGTCCCTTCTCCCAGCCTCGAATTCTTAATTTCGACGAAATCCCCGATGCGGCAGCTGTCGCCGATCACCGTTCCCGCGCGCAGATTCGCAAAAGGCCCGATGCGCACACTGTTCCCGACAACGGCACCGCGGAGTACGCTTGCGGTTATTTCGCAATCACGGCCGATCGAACAATTTTCGATGATATTGTTCGGATACAGCACCGTACCGCGTTGGATGACGCTGTTGCCCAATATATGGTTGTTCGGAAAAATGATCACACCCTCTTCGATCAGCGCCGTTTCGGCAACGGTAACCGTTTCGGGGGATATCACTTTGTATCCCGGCATGCCCTCCCTCCAAAAAAGAAATCAGTACATACTATGCCGGCTGCGGCGAAAAAGTTTGCCGCTATGCAAAATCGTCCGAGAACAAACTTTGCCGGAAATGGCCGTAAAAATTGTCTCCGCCGCAAAAAGAGTTTGCCGTGAACCGCATTTTGTGTATAATAAAAGAGCGGGCAGACGCAGCAGCAGAAGAATCGCGCACGGCCCGATCGGAGATATTTATGGACAAAAAAACAAAACTGATTTTTATAAACGGAACGATGGGGGTCGGAAAAACGACGGTTTGCCGACTGCTGCAACAAAAGCTTCCGAACAACGTTTTTTTGGACGGGGATGATTGCTGGAATATGCGCCCCTTTCTCGTAAATGAAAGGACGAAACGCCTGGTTTTAAAAAATATAACCGCCATGCTGAATAATTTTATAGGCAGCGGATTGTTCGAAAACGTGCTTTTTTGTTGGGTAATGCACGAACAAAGCATTGCCGACGCAATCCTTTCCAGCTTAAAAGCGCCCTTTGACTTTAAATTTTTTACGCTGCAGTGCGGAGAAGAACAGCTGCGCAAAAGGCTGGAAAAGGATATCGTGCGAGATATCCGCTCGCCCGGCGTTCTTGAGCGCAGCGTCCGCCGCCGCAACCAATATGAATCGTTCGATACCGTAAAAATCGACACCGATTTTCTCACCGCCGACGAAACGGCGCAGAAAATCGCCGCAATACTCTTTGCGGAAGATTTTTCCGCAAAATCCTTTGGATTTCTGAATGAAGATGCCCGCATGATCCGCACCGAAGTATTTGTGCGGGAACAGGGATTCGAAGACGAATTCGACGATTTCGACGCTATTTCAACGCACTTGGTGCTGTATTACCGAAATACGCCCGCCGGAACCTGCCGTTTTTTCCGCGAGAAAAGCGGCGATTACCGAATCGGGCGGCTGGCGGTGCTAAAACCGCTGCGCGGATTCGGAGCCGGAAAACGGCTGCTGCAATTTGCCGAAGACGAGATCCGCGCGGCGGGCGGAAAGCGCATACTGCTCTCCGCGCAGGTGCGGGCGCAGACATTTTACTTCTCGGCCGGCTATACGATATGCGGGAACGAGTTTCTCGAACAGGATGTGCCGCACGTACCCATGTCAAAATTACTGTAAAGCCCGCCGCCTTAGATCCTGCATACAGAAAAGGAGCGGGAGGCCGCAAGCCTCCCGCTCCTTTTTTCATCGTTTTTTATACTTCCGTATAGGTATATGTTTTTATAAAATCGACCGTAAAACTCGTATGAGCTTTTCCCGAACCGATCGCCATTTCGAAGGTATCGGGATTGCCCACGTTCGCGTTGCGGAATTTAAATTCTCCGATGTACACCTCCGTCCCGAGCGCCTGTTTATTATCCTTATCGCCGTCGCCGTAATAATTCCCCGTCAGGTAGACTTTACTCGTCTGCTGCGTATAATCGTTTACGACTTTTAAGGTATAATATTCGTTATCCAGCAGATACAGATCTTTGCCGCCGAACTGTACGGTTTTCCAGCCGCTTCCGTCATGGTAGCGAAGCCTTCCCGTCTCGACGGCATACGTTACGACGCTGTCTCCTCCGGAAGTTTTCAGGAACATGATATTGGCAAATTCACTGTTCGATGAGGATTCATTCTTAAAACGGACCTCATGCGCCATGACGCCGCTGAACTCATCGTCGAATACTTTTTTCAGCGAAACCTCGCCAGACGTCGGCGTTTTTAAGGTAACGTATCCATCGGCTGAATAATTGATCTGTCCGCCGCCCGACGTCGACTGCGTAAATCCGTCCGGAATTGCCGTTCCGGCAAAATCCTCCGCAAAGTCGACCTGCTCGAGTGAGGAATACAGTTCAAATTCATAGATCCTGGCAGAAACGCTTTCGCCGCTCTGTACCGGCTGCGTAATATACAGGCGCACATACTGCGCGGCAAACGGTTCTACGGCGCGGTCGGTCTGCCGAGAGGTATTCCCTTCCACCGTATCCACGTCGATCCAATCGTTGCCGATCTTTGCCTGCAGCCTGAAATTCTTCGTATTATAGTCGGCGCTTTCGCCTCCTGCCTGCGCATGCAGCACCCGCCAATGACTGATGACGTATACGTCTCCCAAATCGATTTGCAGCCAGTAATTTCCCGTTCCGTCGCCCGGGGCCGTCTCTTCGCTGCGGCAGCTCCATTTGGTTGCGGAATTCCCGTCCACCGCATACGCCGCGCGCTCTACGGCGCTCGGATCGCTTCTCGGAGCCGATTCGCCGCTCGCGGTCGCCGTCTTGTTCAATGCGATGTTTACGTCTGACCCCGCCGCAATCGCAGAGCTAAGATCCTGTACGACGTCTACCTTCACCGAAGGGGCGTTTGCAGACACATTGCCGTTCGCCGCCATCGCCGCCACTTTGTAATAATATGTGCCCGTTGCGGCAAGGCCGACATATTCTTCCTCCGTAACTTCCGCCACCAGCGCGGAATCCGTCAAAGCAAAATCTTCGCTCGCGCCGCGATAGACGAGATATTTCGCTACCGAAACGTTCGCGGGCGCGGACCATGAAAGAGCGACGACGCCGCTTTGCGCACGTTCGGCATCGGCCTGCAGATTCGTAACGCTGTCCGGAACGGTGAGGTCGTCTTCGAATTTCGCCCAATTGCTCGGCTCGGAGCCCATCACGAATTCCAGCGTGCCGCCCGCCATGAGCTGATCGTGCGTAAGCCAGCAATCGTTCAGGGGTTCGCCGTTAAAGGTGGCCGACTGCACATAGATATTGTCGCCTCCTGCATTTACGCCTTTGATGACGAATTGATTCCCGTTCCCCAAGTTATAAGTGATTTCGGAAAGGTGCGTGCCGTGCAGATAGTAGTATTCCGTACCGGACATGGGGAAGAAACCGGAATGCAGGAACATATACATCGTGCTCATTCCGCCGCCGTCTTCATCGTTGTGGAAACCGCCCTCTTCCGGGAAAACGCTCAAAAATTCATTTGCATATTTTGCCGTGAGATCGGGACGGCGAATGCTTTGATGCGAGAACAGCCAGACCGTTTGGAACGCGGGCTCGTTATCGAAGCGGATATGCCCGTTTTCGCAGGCGTACTCAAGGCGCGACGTAAACCCGTAGCGGCCGCCCATCTTTTCGATCAATCTGTCCATATCGTGCACGGGATAAAAGGACCCTTCCCACAAATTTGCTTCATAATAATGCGAATTCCAACCGGCGGCCGCACTTGAAACCGATTCAAAATTGCCGTTCGCGTCCTTATTTTGCGCAAAGCCGGTAAAGCCGTCGCTGGTCAGATTTTCGTTCCAAATATTTTCCCAGCTGTGGGAACGCTCGGAATAAAACTCATAATCCTGCATGTAGCCCAACCCTTTTGCGAGCGTTGCGACCGCATAATCGTTGTAAGCAAAACCCATCGTTGCCGAAGATGGATACAGCCTGTAAGAATATGATTGCCCGTTTTGCGCCTTTTTATCCCCGTACTGATACCCGTCCTCAACATATTGCTCCGTACGAAGAGCCTGTGAATTCCCCTTCATTGCTGCGTAGGCATCTTCCCAATCCACGCCGTCGATACCCTTCACATACGCATCCGCTATAATGTTTTCGATATCGTTGCCGCCCTGGCCGCAGACGTATTCCTTCCCCTGAATATAGGCATCCGTAATCATGCCGTTTTCGTTGTAGCGGCGTATAAACGAATTGATATTGTCCGCTACCATATCCGGGCGCGTCAAGGTCAGGAAAGGAAACACGGACTTCCACGAATCCCAGATCGTATAATAGTCGTCCCATTCGCCGTGATCGTTCGTGCGGTTGCGGGGATGGACGTTGGCAAAATACAGCGCGGAATAAAATTTGCTTTTCTGGTCTTCCGAAACGCCTTCGCCCAATTCGACGGCGTGCAGGATATCGTTCCATTCGTCGGCGCTCTTTTGCTTAACCGATTCAAAATCCCAGTCGGGCAGCTGCTCTTTTAAAAAGTCTTTGGCTTTCTGCGCGCTTTCAAAGGAGATGGCGACCTTAACGGTGATCGCTTCATCCTCTTCCGTATCAAATTTTACATACGCCCCGAGCCGCGTGGAGGTAGAAGAACTCTCTGCCGTATAGGCTCCGCTGACGAGGTCATTCCCCAACCAAACGCCGATATCGGTCGGCTCTTTATCGAACTGAATCGCGACATACATCTGCCAATCGGAAGGATTCCAATTGTTGGTAAACGTTCCGCCGCCAACGATCATGTTATTTTCGGCGTCGATATCGATGCTTCCGCTTTTCAACGCAATATCCCCGCCGATCTTGCGGCTGATATCGATCAAAAGAGAAGAGCTGTCGCTTTCGGGGTATGTAAAGCGGTACATCGCCGCGTTATTGCTCGGCGTGATTTCCGCAAAGATATCATATGCGTCTAAACGAGCGGCATAATAGTTCGCCGTTCCCTGCTCTTCCGACACGGCCGAAGCATGATCGCTTTCCGATGTTTTGATCTCTCCCACCTGCGGCGAGATCAAAAAGTTGCCGTACGATTGATGGCCGCCCGTTCCCTGCGTATACAGTTGGCCGAACCCGACGACTTTTTCGCCCGTACGATAGCCGCCGTTTTCAGGATTCTGCGTTTCGGGACTGGGATGGATAGATCCGTTCGGCATGGTCGGACCCGCGATCGTCGCGCCCTTTGCAAGGTCGCCCGCCAGCGTATTTACATACTGTACGAGGGGTTCTTTTTCCTTGGTATCGCCTGTATCGCCGGGATCGTCCGTATTCCCCGGATCAGAGGGATCGGAGGGTTCCGTCGGATTCGAAGGCTCTTGATTGTCGTCGTTCGGCGTTTTTGAACAAGCTGAAAAAATCGGAGTAACCATCATCAACGCACACAGCAAGAAAATTACGATTTTTTTAAACGCACTTCTCACTTTACATCTCTTTTCTGTTATTTTCCGCAACTTTGCGCAGAAATTTTGTCATCTTGCGCAAACGTTAACGTTCAACTAATTATAGGTCAAAACTTGTAATTTGTCAATACCTATTTTTTAAAAAACACACCTTTTCAAAAAATCTGGATCAATTTTCAAAGCGACCTTTTTGCCGAGATCCTGCAAAAATACGGCCTGTCCGGCATTACTCTTTTTCAAAGCGCAAACTGCAAAGAACTTTTCGAAGAACTGCTGAAACTTGCCAATATATCCGTATACAACGACGATATATATTTCCGCACAAGCCGCATACTGTTCGAGATCATAACACTCCTCGCCGAGCGCATGCAAACAAAGAGCTCTTTTTCCGCTTTGGCCGAAGAGATCAAACAGAAATTAGACAGCGCGATCATCGGAAAAACGACCGTCGAGCAGATCTGCTCCGAGCTGCACGTTTCAAAATCGCAGCTGACGCGCGAATTTAAAAAATATTATTCCGTTACACCGTATGCGTATCTGCTGCGGGCGAAACTTGAATTATCCAAACAGCTTCTTCTCGACGGAAGGCAATCGGTCAAAGAAATCGCGGATACCCTCGGTTTTACCGACGAGCACTATTTTTCAAATTACTTTAAAAAGAAAAACGGCTGTTCTCCCAAGCAGTTTAAGCTAAAAACATCCGTCGCCGGTAATGGCAGCGCAGAAAATTTATAGACTTTTGCATTTTCAATTTTACAACAGAGGCGCCCGCCGTTTTCGGCGGGCGCCTCTGTTTTTACAGAATAGTTTTATTTTTCATTTGCATCATACCCGACGATTTCACCGACATAACTGCTTCCGTCGAGCGTTCCGTCATTGGTGCAGTCTTCGGAAACGGTCGAGCCCGCTCCGAGATATCCGCCGATACCTCCCACGTTGGTTACGCCCGTAACGTCGCCGTGATTTTTACAGGACATAACGGTTGAAGAAGTCGTGATCCAGCCGCAGATACCTGCAAACCCCTTGCCCTTTTCAGAACCCGCAGCGCCTTCGGCGCTTTCGACGAACAGAACGCTGCCGTAATTTGTGCAGGAAGTGATGGCGGCCTTATACGACCCGCCCATAATGCCGCCGCCGTAGCGGTGCGCGGAAATTTCTCCGTAGTTGACGCATTCGCTGACTCTGCCTCCGTACTGGCCGACAATCCCACCGGCATAATCGGTTTCTGCCTGTACCATGCCGTAATTGACGCAGTTTTGCACATCCTGCGTATTATAACCGGCAATGCCGCCGACCTGGAAATAGCCGTACACGTTGCCGTAATTTTCGCAGTCCTCGATCATCATACCCGCCGAATATACGTTGCCCGCAATACCGCCGACCCGACCCGTTGCGGAAGTCGCGGAAATTTCTCCGTAATTTTTACAGCCGCTGATCGTAGAAGCCGTGCTCAGCCCCGCAATGCCGCCCGCGCTGGTGCAACTTCCAGCAATCGTTCCGAAATTGCAGCAATCGGCAATCACCGCACCCGATGCCGCTTTGCCCGCAATGCCGCCGACTTCTTTTATATCGCCGCCGATACTGCCGTAATTGGCGCAGTTCTCCACTGTGGAAGCGGTAACGCTGCCGGAGATTCCGCCGACATCCGCCGCAACCACACCTTCTGCCGCCACAGAAATATTGCCGAAAAATTCGCATCCGGTGATCGACGTGCTCTTTTCCACCGTTCCCGCGATGCCTCCCACGACTCCTTTCGCATCTGCAAAATTGATATCGACATAACTGTATACATTGGCAATTTCCGCGCCCTGACCGTAATAGAACAGTCCGCCGACCCTGTTTTTAGCAGTGATCGAACCGTGCAGCGTTAAATTGCTGACCGAACCCTTCATGCCGCCGAACAGGCCTGCGCCGAGCTTCGTATCATCGTCAAACAGCATGTTCGCGATCGTGTATCCGTTTCCGTCGAAACTGCCGGCAAACCATTTGTAGGTAGTCGTCGTTCCGCCGTTATAGCCGATCGGCGTCCATGCGTGATTATTCAAATCGATACTGTTTGTAAGGATATAATAGATCCCGTCGCCGTAAGATTTATTTCCTGCAACTTTAATAGACTCCTGTGCCAAATACGCCAGCTGCGCGCCCGTTGCAATTTTATAGGGATCCTCCTGCGTGCCGGTGCCTCCGGCAAAGCCTTCCGCAACGGTGCCGTCCCATATGTCGCACATCGAATAGGTTACCGTATACGAAACGTCTCCCTCGATCCTTCCCGCGAGGAAGAAACGATCGGGCAAGTACCCTTCCACCGCCGGAGATTCCGTTTGTTCTTTCCCGTAAAGCGTTCCGTACGGCAGCTGCAAAACGAGGGTTTCGGGCGCTTCTTCGCCGCCGCTTTCAAATGCATACTCGACTTTCAGCTCGTATTGGCGAATCGTTTGCGTGAACACGCTGTAATATTCGGCATTTCCCGTTACGATCTCGTCTTCGAGGATCACAGGCTCCCCGTCGGGCGATTTCGCCCAGCCGGCAAATTCGTAGGTATATTGCGCATCCGCCTCCTTCGCGGGTTCGGCCTCCTTGTATTCAGGCGCAGAACCGTACGCAACCTGATACTCGACGCGGGTTTCGCCGTTGATAAAAGCTACGGTATATTCGTTGACCGTTTTCGTGAATACCGCGTAATAGGTTATATCTCCCTGTATCGTTTCGGAAGAAAGGTCGATAATTTCGCCCTCTGCCGTCTTTGACCAGCCGGCAAAAATGTATGTGTACTGTGCATCCGCCTCTTTTTCGGGTGTGCCTTCCCATGCGGGAGTGCTGCCCTTATCTACTTTTTGCGACGTTTCTGCTCCGTCGATGTTCCAAGTGATCGTATACTGTTTTTTAATCTGCTCGAACACCGCGTAGTACGTAGCGTTCCCCGTTACCGTTTTACCGGAAAGATCGATTGTTTCTCCTCCCTCCGTTTCCGACCAGCCTTTAAACACGAAATCGTAATCATCCGTCGAAGGCTTTTGCGGCGTGCCGTCGTAACCGAGCGCAGAACCATATTCCGCCTGCCTCTCGTCTTCCGTACCGTCGATCACCCAAGTGATCGTATATTTGCGGAGCACCGAGTCGAATACAGCCGTATACGTCGCATCGCCCGTAACATCGGGCAATTTGTCCTGCAGGGAATACTCTGCCTCGCCGTCGGTCCAACCCGCAAAATCATATTCGTATTCGGCGGTAGCCTGCTTTTCAGGCGTTGCGCCCGTATAGCGCGCCTCTTCGCCGTAAGCGATCTGTTCGGAAGAAAGTTCCTCCGTTCCGTTTACGAACTTGATCGTGTATTTATTGACCGTCTTGGAGAATACCGCATAAAATACCGTTTCCCCGCCTACAGTCATCTCCTCTTCGGAAAGCACTTCTCCTCCGTCTGTTTTTGACCAGCCTGCAAATTTATATGTATATTGCGCGTCGGCCGCCTTGCTCGGCTCAGTGCCGTCGAAAACGGCTTTTGTACCGTATTCGAAATATTCTTCCTTCAAAACGCCGTCAACATTCCATGTTACCTTGTATTCGTTTTTGTCCGTTTTGAATACTGCGGTATATGTAACCTCTTTCGTTACGTTCGGCAAGTCTTCGCCGGCACCGTAGGCGGTTTGCCCATCCGACCAACCGTCAAAGATAAATGTTTCAGCGGCGGTTGCGGCTTTCGAAGGCTGTTGTCCGCGGAATTGAACGGCCGCGCCGTATTCAATCGAATCTTCCTGCAGCACGGTGCCTTCGCTGACAAATTTCACGCTGTACTTATTTTTAACCGCATTGAAAGCCGCAGTATATTCTGCATCCGCCATTGCCGGAGGCAGCGTTTCGAGCACGACCCCTTCCGCATCTTTCCATCCGGCAAATTGATACGTGTATTCTGCGGTCGCCTGCTTGACAGGCTCTTCCCCGCCGTAAGTTACTTCCGCACCCGCATCAAAGCTCTGTTCCCAAAGCACTTCTCCTTCCGCGTCTTTGAACGTGATCGTATATTCGGCCCCGCCGCCGCAGCCGACAAAACCGACCGCCAGCAACGCCGATGCTATGATTGCCATGACGCACAGCCAAATTTTTTTCATACATTCCTCCCTTCTTTTTTATAATGTATTTACACCGGATCCGCATTAAAGCACCCGGATCTTTCCGAATCCGCTGTTTCCGCTCGCAACGCTTGTGGATGTAAGCTGGCCGCATATCTGATCGACGGAAGAATTTCCGACAACTGTACCGTAATTGATGCAGCCGATAACGTCTCCGTAGCCGTAATTGCTCCCCGCGATACCGCCGATGTAGCTTCCGTTGCTGCTGAGCGAGCCGTCGACGCGCGCCCGATTAATACATTCCGAAACGTATGCGCCGTTGCACGCCCCGATAATGCCGCCCGTATAACTGCCGTGAGCGAACACATGTCCGCGGTTTTCACACTCCGAGATCTTGGGCTGATACTCCGCCGACCCGACGGTCTTTCTGTCTCCGCGGCCGACTATTCCGCCTATAACACTGTTCGTGCCCGTATATGTACTGGAAACTTTGGCGTAATTCGTGCAATTTTCGATCGTACTCGCAAATAATTCCGCGCGCTTGGTATCGATTTGCAGAGAACCGGCGATACCGCCGACCGAACTGGAAGCGCTCTTTACTTCGCCGTGATTTTCGCTGTCCCATACGCCGTACAAACTATACCCCACGATGCCGCCGCTGTTTGCGCCTGCCGCCTCGACCATCCCGCAGTTTACCGCATTGAAAACGGCTCCGCTTGCATAGCCGCAAATTCCTCCGACATATTTATCTCCCTTCACACGGCCCTCGTTAACGCTGTTTTCCGTACCGGGGCCGGCCGCCTGCCCGACGATGCCGCCCGTATAAGCCGCCCCGAAAACGGGGCCGTAATTCGAACAATCGGCATAGATAAAATCACCGCTGCCGTAACCAACAACGCCTCCCGCGGCATTTTTTGTACAATCGACCAACCCGTAGTTGACGCATTTCGAGACGGAAGCTTCTTCCGCCTTTCCGACCACACCGCCTACGCTGCCCGTCCCCGCGGATACGCGGACGGTACCGTAATTGCTGCAGTTTTCCACGCGGCCTTCCGCGCCCGAGCAGCCGATCACACCGCCGAAGCGATAACATCCGCCGGCCCCGTTATCGGAAATGTCGGCATAATTGATACAGGCGTCCACGCTTCCGACGCCGTAACCGACAACGCCGCCGACGTTGCCGAATCCGACGACGCTGCCGTACGAGCGGCAACCGGAAACTTCTCCCATATTGTTGCCGACGATAAGCGCCGTATATTTGGCCTCGGACTGCGATGAGCCGCTGACGGAAAGATTTTTAACCGTCCCCTTTGACGTGGAAAAGAGACCGTGCCCGGAATTCGCGTTGCTGTTCGCCAACGTACTTGCATATTGCATGTTCACAATCGAGTGGCCGTTCCCGTCGAAATTGCCCGCAAACGGCAGAGAATAGGACCCTATTGCCTTCCATGCGATATGATTCAGATCCAAATCATTGTTCAGGATAAAGTATTTTTCGCTGAAATCGTCGTACACCGATTGCTCCGCCAAATAGTACAGTTGTGCGCATTTGGTGATCACATACGGATCTTCCTGCGTTCCCTCGCCCGCCGCAAATGCTTCGCTCGAACCGTCCCAAACATCAAATTCCGCATACGCAACGGTAATTTCCGTATCGCCGAGCATCATTCCCCTACATTGCGAAACACGGGGAGTAAGGCCTTCGTACACGGGCGAATCCACACTGTAATTTTCTCCGTACGGGAGCGTTTCGGTAAACGAGCCCAACATTTCGTTTCCGTTTTTATAGGATATCGTCAAAGTGTATTCGACAGGCTGTTCTTCGAACACGGCTGTAAAAACGGAGTCTTCATATATTTCAGGAAGCTCGCGATATTCCAACCCTTCCATTTCCCAGTAAGAAAAAGTGTAGCTGTATCTTTCGTCCGTCTCTTTCTCCGGCAATATTTCCGGCTCTTGCGGAACTGTGCCGTACACGACTTCTCTCTCTTCCACCAATTCTCCCTGACTTTCGAAACGGACGGTGAAGGTATTATAAATCGGTTCAAATACGGCAGAATAGACTTTTTCTTCCGTCGCAACGGGAAGAGGATCGCCTGCGGGATAAAAATTCTCCCCGCTTTGCCATCCTTTGAATACATAGGAACAGGCTTCCGTCTTCTTTTTATACGGAGTTCCGTAAAACGCAGGTTCTTTGTTAATGGCAACGGGAATATATAAAGTTTCTCCGTCAACTTCAAACCCGATCAAATAGCCGTCTGTAACCTGTATTTCGGCAACATAGCGCTGATCGCCCTTCACCTCCGCAAATGCCTTGTCCCAGCCAATGATCTCGATTTTCATGCCGTCTTGGGTAAACACGCTTTCTCCGTCGTATGCGGGCATTTCGCCGTATCCGTACAGTTTTTCGTATTCTTGCCCGGCGACTTCAAAGATAACCTTGTACTCTCTTCTGACCTCGCGGTATGCGGCCCTGATCACCGTATTTTTCTCGATGGCGGGAAGCGCATCATACAGCACGCCGTCGATTTCCCAGCCGCAAAACACATACGAATTCTCAATTGTTTCGGCCTTTTCGGGAATCTCCCCCGAATATGCCGGTACCGTACCCGATTCGATTTCTGAAATCTGCAGAATGTTCCCGCGATCGTCGACGAAATTAACGGTTACATACGCAGATTTCCCCTGTTCGCCGCCTCCGCAGGAAACAAGAGCAAGCGCACTTATCAAGAGCAGGAGCGTTACAAGTATAACTGTCCATTTTTTCATTTTCCCAAATCTCCTCATGCTCTATTCTTCTGCGGCATAAACGTTGCGGATATCCAAACCGAGATTAAATGAGAATATCCCCAAAACGATCGGTTCTCCCCCGAATTCTTCCGCAGAAATCGAAGCAATGTACGCATCGTTAGCGTAAAATTCAATTTCTCCGCCACGTTTGACCAGTTTTAACTTTACAAAATCTCCGTCCGTATACGTCATACCCGCAACGGGATATTTTTCAGAATCGTCCCATTCGAAATCATTGTACGATTTTTTGACGATCCCTACATCGTTGCACGTCAGTCCGTTTTCAGCGCAAACATAGAAGAAACGGCTTGTGTTCGCATTAGCCAATAACAGTCCGAACTTGGGGTAAGCATCGTTGTTATACAGAGTTTTTGCCGTAAATTCCGCTTCGTACACAAAGTCTTCGGCAAGTGCGGTTTTGCGATAAAGCAAGCTCGTTCCTCCTCCGTTCAAGGAGACCCCGTTTCCTGAAAAGGACCATGCCCCGACCGATACGAACTGACCGCAGCTGCCCCATTCTTCGTTTTCCGTTTCGGTATATGCGCCGTACTCCCGCAAAATCACTCTTTTTAAAAGCTTATATCCTTCATAGGAAAGGTCTGAAGGGCCGGAATACATGCAGCGATTGATCTTTCCGCCCGCGTATATCTCGCCGAACAAATCGATATAAGCAACATTGTCGAGCGTTTCCGTATATGCCCTGACCATATCGTTAAACGCTTTGATCGCTTCCGGATCGCAGGAAGGCGAGATCGTAGGCAAGGCGGAAATAATTTTTAAACCGCAATCGGCGCCTGCTTCCGTAAAGCGCCCAATGAAATCGCGCATCGCGGAAAAAGCTTTTAAAACGCTGCCTGACGCTATATCCGACGCTCCGCCGTAAAAAATCACTTCTTTCGGAGCCCGCTCGGTAAGCGCTGTTACATTCTCTGCCCAGTAACCGATGTCCGTTCCGCCTTTGGCTATGGTGATCACGTCTCCCAAACTTTTCATATCCGAACCGAAAGCAGACCATTTCTCTTGCGACAAAAGCCCTTCGCCTGCAAAAATATATTCGGTTTGGGTTATATTTTTTGTGATGCTGCCGTCTTCTTTTACAAGAGGATGCGTTCCGACATTTTCCCAGTTGCAATCCATTTCCCGGTAGTATACCCACGTCGTCGAAAGTGCGGAAAGAGTGTTGCGCATTGCAGGCGCCAGCGTTAAATTCCCGTAAGCCTGCGCATAGGTAAGGCCCAAAGCGGTATACGGCACATACACCTCCACTTCATAGCCGACAAATCCGTACGTATCGATATCGCACTGCCGGCTTTCGGCTGTAAACCCGTTTTCCGCCGCCGTCAGCCAGCCTCCGCTGTACTTTTGAAAAAGATAGTCCCCTTTCGCGCTGACAAGCACGCGGCGGCTATGCGAACTATACGTTCCCTTCTCTCCGGCCAGCCCCAAGATGAATTCTATGTTATCTGCATAGGCGAATCCGTTCAGATATTCTTCGACCGTGTAAACGATATTATCTTCCACGACAGCGCGCACCGATATGCCGCTTTCATGATAACTTGCGTACCAATACGATTTGGCTTTTTGATAATTCGTCGTTGCTTCCAACACGATGTTCGTATCCGTAATCGGCCGCGTAAACACCGCCGAAACGCTGACCTCTTCGTTCGGCATTGCGAAGCTGTTTCCCGCAATTTTCTCTCCGTTTACGGTATAATAGGATAACTTGCTGTTGTAAAAAGGGACGCTGCGAAGGTAAACCGTATCGCCGCTGCTTGCCGAAAGAAGATCGCAAACAACTTCTCCCCCGTCCGAGGGCTGCATAACGATAGAATGCACGTCTTTACCCGTCGCACTCAGGCGGTAGGTGAGCACGACGTCTTCCTGCGGCATAATGAAAGAGTCCCCTTCCAATTTACTGCCGTTTAAATAAACTTCCGCAAGATCGTATCCTTCCAAAGCCGAGCGCACGAAAATTTTTTCTCCCGCATCTGCTTGCCGGCGTTCGGTTATGCGGCCGTAATCCCCCTCTACCGTAATATTGAATCCGCCCCCGGAAGAACACGCCGCTATACTTACGGCAATGCACAGAGCGAGCAACAGATTCACCAAGCAGAACAATCTTTTTTTCATCATAATCTCCTCGTTCTGAAATTTCTAAAGGTTTTCTGCGCTTTTCTTCATGCGGGATAATATACGGAAGACAGCAGATCTGTGTTTCCGTAAAAATCGTAAACAAACTGATTTTGAAAATTATACAGTTTATCGTGAACGGTGCTGTAATAATTGATGTAAATTTTTTGATTTTTTTCGTCGAAGTTGAACATCGCCAACAGGGAATCCAACCCTGCGTTCATCACGATCGACTGGGCATTGACCATGAAAGTTCCCACGACGTTGCCGCTGTCTCCGATCAATTCACGAACCGTTATATCTTCATTGGATACATGCCCGCATACGAGCATAAAGATATTCGGATACTTGCGCAGCCATTTATCCCACATCTCATCGGCATCGTTTATGCTTGTTTTTCCGTTCCATCCATATGATGAAGGGCTTGCAGAAACTCCCTCTGCAAGCAATTGCCCTTCCGGCGATAAAAATCCGTGCGTCGTTACCACTACCCTGCGGTCGGGATACTGTTCCGTAATATCGCAGCACCATTCCAAAACGTCATCGGACGGCCCGAAATCGATGGAAAAAATTATATATTTTACTCCGGAAAATTCAAATAAATAGTAGGAATTGATGATATTATCCTCTTCGAAACTTCCGCCCCAGTACGGGAATGCGCTGATTTTTTCCATCGGGAACGCTCCGTTCAGATGGGTCAGCGAATGATCCGTCTTACACTCGTTGTCGTAGTCGTGATTTCCGGGAGTGATTATGTACGGTACTTCGCCGTCCAACCGGCTGAACTGTTCCTCCAGCTTATTGTATTGCCGATCCCAATCCTTGCCGTTCGTAATGCCGTCCGTTATGTCTCCGACCGTGATCGCCGCGCCGATCTTTCTGCCGTCTTTATTTTCGAGCAGGTAATCGAACAGCGAAGGCAACGCCTTTTGATAATGGTTGGTAAGCATCTGCATATCCGGTATTACCGCAAGCGTGTAATCGTACACGGGGAACAGTTCTCCGTCGTAATAATAATCGTTGCTGCCTAAATATGCGTCATTGCCGTACAGGGAGGTATCTTCCAAAACGGTTGCAGACTGGTTCAGGCGAACATTGAACAGCAGATCATCGCGCGTGTCGCGGCCGATGACGTCTCCGTTTTTCCGATCTCTGTCTATTTCCGCCTGATTGAGCGCATCGGAATAGAGAGTTACCTGGCGGATCTTTCCGTAAAACGGCTTTTTCGTATTTGTTTGGTTATTGAAATCGCCTCCGATGCAGTGCCGGCGATAAAATTTCAGGCGACTGCTGCCCGCTCCGCCGTAAACGGTTTGGCACAGCTCTCCGTTGATATAACATTCAAAGGCTCCGCTATCCGCTTTTCGCACCACGGAAACGAACGTCCATTGGCCGTTGCGCACGTCCGTCTGATCGAATACGATATATCGTTCGTAATTGTTCCAATTTACTGTGATTTGCCCTTCGGAGTTGACCGAATACGCGATGGAGGGGGTATTTTGCGTTGAATTGTTCCCGAAAATGCAGCCGATCGTCCCCTCGGCGTCTTCTTCGACAAAAATCCAAGATTCGAAGGTATTCGGGACTTCCAAAAGCGGATCTTCCAAAATATATTTAATTATACCGCTGCGAAAATCCGCGCCCTGTTCTTCCGTCTGTGAAATTGTCGGCAGCGGCTGAATCAGAACCGCCATGACCGCCAGCATCAATACTGCAGCTATCAGCTTCTTTTTCATCTTTTCCTCCTCTTTACCGCGTATACGACCGAACCGACCAGCAGGCCGCCTCCGGCCAATCCGCCGATCACGGGTAGCGCAGAAATGTCTACGCCCCCGACCTCTTCCAATGCCTGCGTTGCCGCCGAAAGTTCACTGCTGAGAGTATCGATATACTCCTGCGCATCATTTTCATCCGCCAATTTTGCCTCTGCCAACTTTTCATAAAAATTCAGCCATGTGAATTTTGTAAAATCTTCCTTGCTCATACCGGCAATGCGCTCTTCCGCAACGGCGATCGCCTTTTTCAATCCGTCAAGGTCCGACTTTTTCTCCGATGAAGCCAAAAGATCGCGCAACTGCGCCAATGCTTCATCCATACCGGCTTGATTGGCGTATTCCGAAAGAGTTTTTGCCGAATAAAGCGAGCGCTCGATTTGGCGAAGGGCATCCGAAGCAAATCGGTTTTGCTGCGCTTCGTAATCTTTTATCAAAGCGGAAAGCGCGTCTTGGTATGCCGCATAATCGCCTGCCGAGGCATCAACTTTTTCGACTTGCCCCGCAAACAGATTATCCAACAGGAAAGGCGAGTTCCCTTCGTTCACAAAATCCAACGATCGCAACCCTTCCCCTATATTCAAAGCCGCAAACAATTGGCAATGCCAAATACCGTTCTGTTCCGTCCAGCGGACAGAGAGGGCACCGCCGTCGAAATCTCCGCTTCGGCCGCTCTGCAAAGAAATATATTTGCCTCCGCGGCCTGAAAAATAGAGCCCTATATCCGCCTGTTCGGCATTTATATCGAAGGAAAGGTAGTAGACTTCCGAACCTTTTGCAAATTCGGTCAATACGGAAAAGCTTTCGCCCGCATCCGCTTTCATTGCAAAATTGATCGAATCGAACGCATACTTCTCGGCAGGAGCTCCCAACACTTCGTTAAAGTATAAAAATTCTTCTGCATCCGTCCCGGAACGAGAGGCCAGCCCTTCGAACGTTCCGCCCAGATGGACCCGCGACATTCCTTCGGGAGATTTACTGATAAACAGATCGTCGATATCGGCAAACGTTTTCGTCGAAAAAGAAGCCGCGGCGTCGTATCCGTCGAACTGAAACATTATGTACGGCGAAGACGAAGTCGTAGCCTCCCAAACGCCGCTGTACGTATGCCAGGTATCGTCTCCTTCTTCGTTTACGGCGAGATCGCCCAACTTAATCTTACCGCCGTTCGTATTCGAAGTTCCCGCTTTTACCGTAAGAGTGAAAATGGTATCGCTGTCTGTAAGGCCCGCCCGCACCAAATCGTCGATAAACAGCCTGTAACGGAAGGAGTAATAAATCAAGCCGCCGCCGGGAAGAGATTCCACTTCGTTTCCGGTCTGCTCGTCGTAAAAATAACTTACGAAGCGGTTGGAACTTATGCCCTTCGTGCTGTTAAAATTTCCGAGCCGGATAAAAGTATTGTCATCATAGGCATTATAAATCGCATAACTGTCGCCCTCCCCTGCCTTTACGCTGGTAGAGCCGCGGTAAGTTGCGGAATTCCCCGCTTTTGCCAAAGCGGATGCGCTGTTGCCGAAGTCGAATCCGGTAAATGCAGACGAAGAGTATTGCGTGTTCACCGAAAACTGCATCTGCTCGCTGGTGAGCATCAGCGCTTTTTTCGCTTCGATCCCGTCAGTCTGCGGGTCGTAACTATAAATCGGATCCCCTCCTTCGTCTGCTGCCGCGAATTCAAAATCTCCTTGAAGCAAAAAATTCGAATCGCTGCTGCCGAACTGTACGTCATCGATATCAAAAGAGCCGGACTGCTGCGGTTCGACGCCCGCAAAATAAAAGGTAAGTTCGCAAAAATCCCTGTCTCCGGCATCAAAGCCCGTCAGCTCAAACTCCGCCTCGTTCCAAGCAAAATCCCCCGCCGAATTGTTTTCGAGTTCGGAATATGTAAATACTTTCTGCACGCCATTGTAAGAAAAGCCGAATACCGGGTCTTGCCCGCGGTAATTCTCTTTCCCCTCAAACAGACGGTAGCGGAAAGAGATGACGGCGGAATCTTTTTTGTATCCGTCCGACAGGCTCATCAGAACGGAAGTGTCGGTTACGGAAGACGCGTCGAAATTCGAAAAACGCAGGAAAGTGTTCCTCTCTTCGCCGATTTTTTCCAAACCGTATTTTACGGGAGACACACCGCGGTTCAGCATGGCGGCAGACTGCCAAACGCCCGTTTCGTTCGTATATTTTTCCGATTCCTGCCCCAAAAAGATCTCTATGGTTTCCTCCGCGGCCGCACTGTGCAACGGCAGACAAAAGCAGCTGTATACGGAAAGCAGCGCACACGCTATTAAACCGACCGTCTTCTTCATAATTTCTCCTTATCGATTGATATATCTGAATCTTTTTCTTTAAAAAACAGTAAATAAATACCAAAAATTGAAATGAATGATCGAATACAAATATATTATACAACTTTTAAAAAGGGTTATCAATATATAAATATAGGGAATTCCTTCCTCTATCGGTTGATGAATAATCAACCGATAGATTGACAAATCAAAGCAAATGAGCTATAATTTTAAATATGAACGAAATAAAATCGAGAGAAAAACAGTTTTATATTTCTTTAATGGAACAAAGCGACCAGGCAAAGATAGAGAAGATCTGCAAAGCATTGAGTTCCCCTATCCGTTTGCAGATGATAAGACAAATCATCGACTCTCCGCAAACGATTACGCAATTGGCGAAATTGAACGAAATCACCAATTCGACGGTAATTTTCCATATCAATATTTTAAAGGATGCCTCTTTGATCAACATCAAATATATGCCCAGCCAAAAAGGTTTCGCCCAAGTTTGCTTTATTAATTTCCGAGAGATCACGTTCGGAAGGAGACAGATGCATTCGCAAAAAACTTTCGTACACGAGCAAAGCATGGGAGTAGGGCGATTCGTTGACGCCAAATTCGACACCGTTGCTTATGCGACCAAAAATGAAATTTACCATCTCCCTGCATCGGAAGCATTTTCCAGCATACGGTTCGATGCCGAACTTTTATGGACTTTTGGCGGCACCGTAACGTACGCATTTGAAAACAACTTTCTGATAGACGAGAAAATCACGGAATTGCGCTTTACCCTGGAAATTTGCTCGGAAGCTTCTTACTATAAAAACGACTGGAAAAGCGACATCACTTTTGCGGTAAACGGGAAAGAGCTTGCCACCTATACTTCCCCCGGAGATTTCGGCGGCACCCGCGGAAAATTGAACCCGGCATGGTGGCCGAACAATTTGACCCAATACGGCTCTTTGGTAACGGTTTCCGTTACCGAAAAGGGAACATCTTTAAACAACATTCCGACATCGAAAGTAACATTAAAAGATTTAAATCTTTCGGCGGGAAATAAGATCCTTTTCACGATCTGTAACAAGCGGGATGCAAAGTATTACGGCGGATTCAACCTGTTCGGCAAAAGTTTCGGCAATTACGAACAGGAGATCCTTTTAACGGCTCTGTACGAAAAATCTTAGATATTGCTTTATCGAAAAACGGCGCTATCGAAAACCGATGGCGCCGCTCTTTATTCTATATCGCATTATGGCCGTTAAAAACGCATTATTTTATTACCAAAACAGAATTCCATCGTCTTTTCCAACAATGCGGGTATTGACGCGCCATGTCGAAATAAAAATACTTTTTGCCCGACAAAAAAGCAGGAGCCGAGAAAAACCCGGCCCCTGCTTTTTTGCTGTATTTTGAGAACAGGATATAAACCTTTACTGCGCCGCAGTACCGTTGTAGATTTCCTGAATTTCGGAAGCTACATTCGTACCCGTTGCGCTCTGCACTTCGATCTTGCTGTTGAACCCGAGCACGCCCGCAACAAATTCATCCGCCGCAGTTGCCCCGGAAGCATCCCACTCGAGCACCTTTTCTCCGTCGATCGTTACGAAAACAATATTGCCGAGTTTGCCGAATCCCAGACTGACGAAACCCTGCGTGCAGTCTTGTTGGGTAGCAAACGCTCCTGCCGTGTTGCTCCACGCCCAATCGGTCATTCCCTTTCCGTCGGAAGTCAGCCCGCGGTAAACGATGTTCACGTTCCCCTGCGAAAGAAATGCCGGCTCTAAATCGAGATATGCAAACAGCGTCATCTCATCGTTGCGCAAAATCAGGCCGACTTTCGGGTATGGATCCGAATTATACGTTTCGGTCGATTTAATGTCGAGTTCAAGATAGATATCGCTCGAATACTGAAGCTTATTGTAATATGTTACGGCTTCTTGATCGCCGGTGTTCGTCGCGGTGCCTTCCCCGTATGTCCAGCCGGCGGTCGGCATATAATACGAAGCATTGTAGCCGAAGGTATCTCCGTTATTCGTCGTGTACCCCAAAGCATCTTTGATGATCTTCATCCAAAGCGGATAACCGTAATCTTCATTCAGATGCAGTCCGTCAATCTTGAATACGTTCGGCCGAGCAAGCGGAATATCATTGTCATCATACGACGAAGTGAACGCCGTAGTCGCGTCGATATAATTCAAATAATCCGTACTCTCCGCCAGCGTCTTCACCTGACTGTTCAGATCAACATATTTTGCGGTATTGTTTGGATGCAGCGTATTCGGGATCAGCGATACCCAGTAAATCTGTGCATCGAGGAATGAAGCATGATACAAATTGAACAGCTTCTGCAGATCCGCATACACGGCATCGGCGGAACGCCCCGCTCCGTTAATATCGTTTACGCCGATATGGAATACGATCTTTTCCGGATCGTACTGTTTTTCGAGAATACCGACGCGCGAAGTATCCGTCCAATACGGTACCTGCGTGCCGCCTACGCCCACATTCGCCTTCGCCGCGATATCAGCCGTCAATTCGTCGTACACGCCGTACCTGATCAAAAATTCCATATAGCTGTCGCCCGCGAACAGGACGTCGATTTCCTGTGCCGCCATGGGCGGATTGTGTTCTTTAAATATATTCGACTCGGGATCGTCAGACATCGTATAATCGGTTACGGTCAGCTGATATGCGAAGGATTTGAAGCCGATCTGCAAATCGCCCGCAGGCGTATACGTGGTCTGGTATACCAAATCATCGCCGCAATACATGGATACGACGTTATCGCAATACGTCATTGCCAATGTAACGGTATATGTGCTCGTATCGAAGGAACCGGTCGTTCCGGGAATCGAATTCCACGCGCCCCAATTGCCTGTTCCGATATTGTAGCCGAGCGAAGTTCCGCTGATGTTTTGTAAAAGCGCATCCTTGTCATCGCCGATAAACGCATCTACATAGAAGAACACGCCTGTCTTCGAATCTCCGTCGAAGAGCATGATGCCGAACTTGCCCCATTTTTCATTGTTGAGGACGCCGTCTACGCGGAAGGCAGCTTCTGCATAGAGGGCATCGCCTTCGCCGCGGAAGAACACGATATTGTTGTCTGCCACGTCGTGTCCGGTAAGTTTCACCTCACGGTCCGCATAATTTTCAGCATCTTCGGCCGCATAATCTTTCGAAAGATCCCAATACCTTCCCATACTGACCGCAGAGCCGTCGCCGAGCTGCCCGATGCCGTTCAGATAATAATTCTCGCTCCATGTATTCGTATCGGAAAATACGGGATACGTTCCCGGTTCGTTAATTGATCCGTTTTCGATCGTCCCTTCCCTTGCGCCGAACGTATTGTCCGTATTATAGAGCACGGGAAGAACGGTTACGCTGCCTTTTGCCGCAGCCATATCCGTAAATCCGATAGCGGAATAAGGCGCTACAATGGTCGCTTTATAGCCGTCTACTGTACCCTGTTCCTCGCCCCAAGGCACGAGCGAAGCCGTGATATCCGTCTGCCCCTCCGTATATGAGCTGTCCGTTCCGGTGTATCCCGTAACGATCCCTGTCGAGGCGATCTTGATTCCGTGATTGTTTGCGGAAAGCGTAGCCCCTTCAAAGCCGCCGTTCCCGAAATATGCGGCGACCGCGTCGCCGGCCTTGACGGTCTCATCCTTCACATACACTTCGACTTTCAAAGAGTTCTCTTCGAACGTAACGACCCAAGAAGATGCCGCCGAAGACCCTGCCAATGCCTTCGCGTTGATTTCAAACGCCGTCTCCGCAGGGATACTTTCGACCGTTACATCGCTTTGAACAAACGTTGCCGCAACCTGCACATTGGCGCTCGGCATAACGAACGTTGCAACGCCGCCCGTTACGGCGGTTTCCGTACCGTCCACCTTCAAAGAATCCAATTCATAGCCCCAGTCCGGCGTTACCGTCAAGGTTACCGTTTCACCGGCGGCAGCCCGCTCTTTATCAGCCGACACTGTGCCGTTTTCTCCGCTATCGATGGTGATGTAATAGGAAACCGGAACGTCGGTCGATACGAAAGTACCGTCTACAACCACGTTTTCGTCAGGCATCGTAAATGTATACGTATTGCCTTCCGATAAATCCGCAAGGACCAAAGAACCGTTTATCGACAATTCGTCAAGCCGATAACCCGAATCGGGCGTTGCGGTAAGAGTGATCTCGTCCCCTTCTTTTGCTTCGGTCGCACTCGCTGTAATTTCGCCGTTTTCTGTCTCGTTGACGGTGATTGTGTAACGGGGCGAATCGTCTCCGCCGCCGCAGGCGGTGAAGGCGAACAATCCCATACACAGAGCAAACACGAATCCCAGCAAAAGGATCGGTTTTAAAAACTTGTGCATTTTCTCCTCCTCAAATCGATTATTGATCAATGATATTTTGATCGGCAAACGTACGGATTTTCTACGCGAGCCGACATATCCGCAATATTGATTCCTCTGTTTTTCAGCAATAGATTAACGTTAATTTCATTTATATATTATCACGAATTTTTCATCTTGTCAATACTTTTTTTATTTTTTATACGCACTTTATTGTATGCGCTTCCGCCGAAGAGAATATGAGTTTTCTTATTTAAGAGGACGATTCTCCTCTTCATTTGCGGCCGTTCCGTAGCCCGTTGCCGAATTTTTCTTGGCTGCTGAGGAATAACCGCGCCAATCACCGTAAAATCTGCCACGCGGTTGAATGTTTTTCACTTTCAACGAACAATGGTCTATCGATAATTTAAATTATATAGGAAAAAACGGGCACGATCAATAGAATAACACAACGAAAAACTCTCTTTTTCAAACCTGCGCAGGATGGAAAAACTCTTCTTCCAGCATGGCGCACAGGCAGTGATAAACCGGTAAATGCAATTCCTGCACTTTGAATGTTTCCGTTTCCGGCACACGGATCACGGCATCTGCAAGCGAGGCGAGCCTGCTGTCTCTCATTCCGGTCAAGCCGATCACAGCCATCCCCTTCGCTTTCGCCGCCATAGCCGCGTAAACACAGTTTTTACTGTTCCCCGTCGTGGAAACCGCAAATAAAACGTCCCCTTCCTTTCCCAATCCGAAAACCTGCTGCGCAAAAGCGTATTCAAAACATCTGTCATTGGCAAATGCTGTAGAAATTGCGACGGACGAGGCGAGCGATATTGCGGGCAGAGCTTCTTCCAGCCCTTCAAACAAACACATACCCTCTTTGCCGAACCGCTGAAATGCTTGCGCCTTACCTTCTTAAAGCGGACGCCTGAACTTAAAACTCTTCATCAGTTCTCCGACGATGTGTTCGCAGTCCGCAGCGCTGCCGCCGTTCCCGCATAACAGCAATTTCCCGCCTTGGCGAAAGGAATGCGCGAGGAGCGCAAACGCATCCGCGACCGACTTTTCACATTCCCGCAAAGAGGGGTAACGCGCCGTCAATTCCCGTAAAACAGCCGATACATTTTCTTTCATAGCGATGATCCTCCATACAAACTTCCAAAATATTCATTGCGCCGTGTTTTATTTTCGGATCAGCGGAGACGCGACAATCGCCGCATAGTCCCCGATTTTTTCCTGCAATTGCGACGGTACGACCCTGCACGCGTCCACGGAACGGGCAATCGCTTCTTGCCGCAGCGTTTCCATCGTATAAGGATACAAAAAGCGGTAAGCCCGCAAAAAGATGCTTCCTCCGACGATGACTTCGGGGTTCAATATGTCGACTAAAATTGCCAACGTCCGCCCGAAATTCCGTCCGCATTCTGCTAAAATCTGTTTGGCATCTTCCGCCCCGGTCTCCGCGCAGCGCACCACTTTTTTTGCGTCGACATTGCCGAGGGCCGCTTTATTTTCGCAAAAACTCACGCTTTTCCCTTCCCGAAAAGCCTTTTCCTCATATCTGCGCGCTATTTGGCGAAGTCCTCCCCCGCTGCAAAAGCCTTCGCACGATCCCTTTTTCCCGTAACCAACGGGGCCGCTCTTTTCCAAACGCACATGGCCGATCTCACCCGCCATGCCGTTCGTTCCGCAGTACAATTTGCCGCCGAGGATGAGTCCCGCCCCCAGTCCTGTACCGAACGTCAAAAAAATCATATTCTTTGCTCCGCGCCCCGCGCCGTAACGCCATTCGGCAACGGCTCCCGCGTCCGCATCGTTCATCAGCGCCGCTGCGACGCCTAACTTTTCCTGCAGATAATCGCATACGGGAACAGCGTCCCAGCCCGGCAGATTCGGAGGCGAACAAATGATCCCTTTTTCGCAGTCCAAAGGGCCGCCGCAAGAAATCCCCGCCCTCGCCGTTATAACCATATTTTAAAATTTGCAGCGCAAAAGAAGAAGGACGGAACACCGCCCTTCTTCTTTTAATACTTGTTCATCGCCTGCTTTCGGATCTCTTCAGTTTTCCGGATATGCAAAATCACCTCGTCTTTCTGCGCCGCAAACCGAATGCCGCCGCTCCAATGAGAACGACCGCAGCTCCACAGCAGCCTGCACCGACGGCAGAATTGCAGCCGCCCGATGCAGGTTCCTGTTCCGCAGGAATCGTTCGGGAGTTGAGCACCGCTCCGCAATGTTCGCATACCAATTCTTCTCTGCCGTCTGCACCGCCTTCCGGCTCGGCAACCACGACCCACTCACCGGAGCCATGCCCGGTTGCTTCGACGATGCGCGATTCGTACTCTCCGCACTGTTGGCAATACCGCCGCTCTTCTCCCGATTCCGTACACGTAGGCGCTTTTACCTGTTCCCACTCTCCGAAAATATGTTCTCCGGTAGCAGGGATCGTCTGCATCACTCTTTCGTGGCAGAGCTCACATTCAAAATACCCCACCCCGTCCTGTCGGCAAGTCGCCTCGGTTACGATTGTCAATTCTCCGAAAGCATGCAAGTCTTCCGTAAGATCGGGGGATTTAGCTATCGTAAATACCTCGCCCGTATTGGGAGAAGTCAGCTGATAGATCTGCAAATCCAGACATGTTTCGGGCGTATTGACAGCGGAAGCCTTTGTAGAAGATATCCCGCAATCATAGACAAAGAACTGCGTTTGTACATCCGAAGGCAAATGCCCGTTTAAATACCACCAGTCGTCCGCCTCGCGCCCGCCGACGGCAACGCTTTCCCCTGTCGGTTTAAAGGCAAACCCCATACGCACAAACTCCTCGTCCGAAACCGTTCCGAATGCCGAAACGGGGATGAATAATTCGATCGTCGTGGTCCACAGAGAACTCTCTGCGTCGTACGTTTGCGAAAGATAAGTGTTTTTCGCATACAGGCCGTTCCCCGCCGCAGCGCCCGCACAAGTGATGTAGTAACGGTTTTCACCGATATAGAACTCAAAGTTCGTATTGTTTGACCACGTAAGGTTGTCGTTCGGCCAAGGATTTGTCGCATGCGTGGCTACCAAACCTACATACACTCCGTTCCCGCGAATATACTGCGCGCAAACCGTGTAGCCGATCGATTCACTTTCGCCTGTTCCGTAAACCCGCAGGTCGTACTGCTGCGCAGCTTCGTCAAAATCGCTGAAATCGCCGTCCAGCAAGATATTATTTACCGTACGCACGGAAGAATAATCGCAAATCCCGAACGAGTTTACAAAATATTGTTCGGCGATCATCGCAGGATGGCGGCGCGTGGGATACCACCAATCATATCCTCCGGTCATGTTGTGATATTTTATGTTATCCCCGGGCGTTTTCCACGCAAAACCGATATTCAGTTCGCCAGACAGCGCATTGCTCGGCAGCTTTTCGATAGGAATAAATCCTTCGGCAACCGATACATAGTTGCTCTTTCCTTCCGTATTTTCTCTTGTAACGATCACGCCTTCTACATCTTCGTGCGCCAATACCGGGTTTGCCGTGATCCAAAAGCGCAGGCTTTCGTTATTCACATAAAATTCTAAATTCGTATTGTTAAACCAATCGGAAGCGTCGTTTACGTACAGATCATGTTCGGCGCGGGCCGCTACATACAACCCATTTTCGGTAAGCTGCGCGTAAAACGTTACGTTTTTATGGGATGTATCGTCCAGCCCCGTCATCGTACGGCCCGTCGCAAGCACTGCGGCGTTCCAATCGCCGAGGTCGCCGTCGATTTCGGTATCCTGAAGAAGGACTACCTGTATCCGCGCGGCCGAAGTACCGTTCGGCTGGATCAGCGTCAATTCCGTTTCATAATTTTCACCCGAAACGGGGTACAGAGCGACATTCCTGCCGAGCGCCCGCGTAACTTCTATAATCGTAAACCGCCCCTCTTCCGCAACGACCACATTCTCTCCGACTGCATCCGATACCGTCAACGCAATCCGATCGTCTCCGCGAACGGAAACATTCCATTTATTCGACAGATAATCGTAACGACTGTGCGAAAGGTCGCTCGGCAAAGTAATTTCCGCCTGTGTTACGTCCGAAACTTCGGGCAATGAAATGATCGTCGCAGCGTTTTCGGTATATATTGTTATTTGCGGAGAAGAATACAGAGCAAGCACATGAACGGCGAGCGTACCTCCCGATACTGTATACACGGGCTCACTTCTTCCGAACACTTCGATCGTATCGCCGTTTACATACGTCGTGTTTGTGCGAACAGAATCAACTTTTTGCACGTTTGACGCAAGCGCGACATAGGCATTCGATCCCCCTGCAAAAAGTTTCTCCTTCGCTTTGCTGATACCCGCTTCAATTTCCGCGGGGCTCTTTGCTGCAATGCCCGCAGTATCGGAACGCCCGTAAACTGCTTTAAACAGATAGTTCTGCGTCGCCGTCATGCCCTCTTCGTAGCCTTCCCAGCCCTGAAAGACGTAATCGTATGTCCCGTCTGAATAGTTTTCGGGCGATTCGGGCGCAACGATTTCCGAACCGGCTTTTACCGATTCGTCGTACACGACGCCTCCGCGGCCGTTCTCAAACGTAATGCGGTATTCTTCCTGCCAGTCAAGTTCGATGCCATATTGGTTGATGCCGCAAAAATATGCGTCCTTGACAATGGAATAGAAATTTACATCCACTTGGTTGCTTCCGTCATGGAACCCCAAAAGCCCTACAAGCGAGGCACAGCCGTTCGCACGCTCGACCATCGAGCCGTCGAAGAGCAAAGTTTCTACGGCATTGCCGTTCTCACCCTCAAACGATGCGTGCGCAACGCGGTGGGTATCCATATGTCCGCAAAGCACCATCACGATGTTTTGATGCTTGGAAATGACCTTTTCCCACAACTGGATCGCGGACATGCCGCCATCCGTTTTGAAGGATTCCGGAGCTCCCGGCTCTCCTGCTTCGAGGATGGTATCGTCTTTCGGATCGAGATAAGCATGATTGACGATGATCACCTTATAGTCCGAATGTGCCGCGATCACCTCGTTTGCCCAATCCGCAACCGCAGGGCGCACCGCCACTTCCAGCCCCATGAACAGGAATTTCTGTCCGTTGATCTCCATGCGGTAATAGTAGTTTTCCATACTTCCCTCGCGGAACGCGCCGCCCCAACAATCCTGCGCCGAATATTTTTCGTAAGGGAAATATTCATCAAACATGACGTCGCGCCCATAGCTGGGGTATTCATGATTCCCCGGTACAGGCATGAACGGCACGGTACCGTCTAAAATGGAAGCGGCCTCAGAAATGGCGGCATACTGTTCGGGCGTACAGGTATTGACCATATCGCCCACCGAAACGACAAGGCGTATATTCAGCCGTTCGGCATTGTCGCGAATCCAAGTAAAATATTCGCGCAAACGGATCTCAAAGCCTTCGTTGATATACTGCACATCCGGAAGCACCGCGATGCGGAAATCCGCTTCCTGCAACACGTAATCCTGCATCCAGACTTCATACGTATCGACAGCGACAGGTGCGTTTGCCTTATCGGTAAATTGATTGTCCGCGCCGGGAACAAAGTCATGCAATAATCCCGCTTCTTGCCCCGTCAACTCATAGCGCGCCTGTGCCGCTTCCGCATCCGTAAGTGTATGATCCCACATGCGGATCTCGGCGATCTCTCCGTAAAAAAGGTATCTCGTCTGGCGGAACGAACCGATCTGCAAATAAGTTTCCGAAATAAATTTATCTCCGTTCGATTCATACAGCGACAGTTTCTTTTCCGCAATCTGACGGGAAGTGCCCATTTCTTCCATTAAGGTTTCGCCCGAATAGACGGACAGCCGCACGCCGACAAGCCCTGCCCCTTCATCATATTGACGGCGTATCACCGCTTTATACCATTGCCCGTCGGCGTATGTGCCCGACGTCGTAAGCCGCAAATTGGAAGCTTCATTCTCTGCGCTCACCCCGTTTGCTTCAAAATAAAACAACTGACCGCCTGCAAGCACATCGAGATAAAATCCGTTCAGCGTCGTATCTACGCTCTTGAAATCGCTGATAATCGTTTGCCGTCTTTCGGAGGACGTCTTGAACCAAACTTCTGTCGTGTCGGGCGTCTGCGACAAAATTGTCCCGCTTTCGGCTGCGGTATTCCCGTCAAAGACGACGCTTTCCGTAATCGCCTGTTCCTCCTTTTCAAACAGATCATATGTGCGCCCCGTCATGGAGTCTGTCGTCCGAAATTCAAATACCGTCAAAGTTGCATCCGCAGAAACATACAGCCCTACTTCGCCGTTATCCCCCAAAACACCTTCGCCCGGCAAAGAAAGATCGATATCGACAAAGTCTTTTCTGTATTCCGTTTCCTTGCCGATGATCATCGATTCTACGGAAAGTTTGTTGTCTTGCACCCGCAAACGCAGACGGATCCGATCACCGTACGCATACGGCGTATATCCCGCTTCCGCTTCCAATGTGTCCGCACCCCATGCGCTCTCCGTCGAAGAATATGTTCTTATCACGCGCTTATTGTCGCTTGTCAGCATATAAATGCCCTTGCTGCCGTCGTATCCTCGAAATACAACCCCCGCCGAACCTGTATTCAGCGAAATTTCCGTTTCTATCGCCGTATCGTTGAAATTGACGCCCGTAAGCATATATGCCGATACATCGGCCGTCGAAGATATCGTTCGGATTTCTTCGCCCTCTGCGCCGGCATTCGACACTGTTGCCTCTCCGTCGGTTACTTCCCAAACGCCGTCCCCCATTGACGGAAGGTAGTATGTATTGCCCGTAACGCTGTCTGTTACTTTAAAGCTGTATACAGTCATCGTGATCGGATTTTTACAAACCAATCCGACCCCGCCTTTGGTCCCCAGTCTGCCGTTGTCCAGCGTTGCGATATCATATTCTTCCACATCCGTGTAGTATTCCGTATCTTTCCCGACCAGCATCGACTGCACGGTGATCTTATTGTCTTTGACGATCGCTTTGAGGCGCACGCGGCTGCCGTATGTATATGGCGTATAACCGCTGTTGGGAGCATCGACTGTGTCGCCCCAGCCGTTCCCCGAATTGGTCTCATGCATGGAAAAACTATGTGCCGCAGATTTTACAACATAAAATCCCTTATACGCGCCGTTGATGCGGAAAGCGATCCCGCCCCATTGCGAATCAATAGAAAATTCCGTTTCCAAAACGTAATCGGTAAAATCGACATTCGTGATCCCGTACACAGTAGGATTCTGCGCAAATTTGAAAATGGTTTTCCCGTCGCTTTGCTCCATGTCGCCCGAACCGCGAACGATCTCCCATTCGGGATGAACTTCGCTTTTTGACGCAAAGTCAGAAACGTACGAATAATCTGAATTCAAATCACGGATCGTTACACTGTAAATTTTAGCGGAAACATGCTGAAAACAAAATCCGATATACCCCGCCTCACCCAGCGCAGCGGTATCGATGAGTTGATTTTCAAATTCAGTGTAAAATTCGCTGTCTCCCTCCACTTTTGTCTGCAAAGTGATATGATCATCTTGTACCGTTACTTTGATTTGTACTTTTACTCCCAAAGCATACGGAGTATAACCCTCTTGTGCCTGTACAATACTTTCTTCATCCCATCCGTTC
Organism: uncultured Clostridia bacterium; assembly: GCA_944368795.1. Classification (GTDB taxonomy): domain Bacteria; phylum Bacillota; class Clostridia; order Christensenellales; family Borkfalkiaceae; genus Borkfalkia. Next base: position 59,168 of record CALVXE010000001.1, read on the forward strand.
CCGGAAGACTTCGTTTGATGATTCTTCAGCTGGCGATAGGTTGTACCGATCTGATAGAAGCCTTTCCAATCGCCGTTTGCCCGATACATGACGCCAAACCACGGACCGTCCAAAAGCTCCATTTCCGCTTCCATCTCGTAATCGGAAAACTGCCCGCCCGTAAATACAATACTGCCGGGATTGCTATAGGAATGTACCTGCAGTGCCCCATCCGTATATTCCAGATCGGTCGAGCCGTGAAAGCTCATCCATTCCTGCGTTTGTGCCTCACTTTCCCCGAAGCCTTTGAGCCCCATCCCCAATGCAAAGCAAATGACAGCGATCGCAAGAAGTAAAACGACCACATAAATGCGCCTTTTTTCGAGCATTGATTTCCTTTCCATGCTATTTCTCCTTTCTCTCAAAATACTGCCTTTTTCAAACAGAACTTGACAGTTTTTTATTTTGATGATATAATCATAACATACAAAATATTTACAATCAATACGCAAAATAGACGAAAACATACAAATTATTGCATTATGGAGAAATATAAGAGTTTCAGCAGTATACGAAAAATCGATATCGAGAAGTTTGCGGGGCTCGCAAACGAGCTGATCACGCGTATGGAGAATCCAAACGCGACCCCTGTTTTTATTTCCTGTTACGGGATCACATTTCCCTCTCCCGATTATTACATCAAACGGTTCCCTACACGCGGTTATATTCTGGAGCATATTCTTTCGGGGAAAGGCTATGTCATCGTCAACGATAAAAAATATACCGTGCGCACGGGCGACACGTACCTCCTCAAACCGGGGCAAAACTGCGAATATTTTTCGGATAAAGACGACCCGTATAAAAAACTTTGGGTCAATTTTTCGGGCACGATTTTATATGATGTAATAAACTCCTATAAATTGCAAAGCACTGTGTACAGCGGGGCAGATCTGACGGACTTATTTACGCGCCTTTACGATACGGAAAAAATTTCTATCGACAATTATGAAATTTATCCTGAAATCAGCGAAATCTTGTTTGCCATGCTCATGCGGCTCGCTAAAATCGTAAAAGGAGAAAAGCGAGTTTCTCAAACAGCGCGCCTGATATATAACGAACTTTTTTATTCGATTGATCGCCCTTTTTCGCTCGATTCGCTCTGTGAAAAACTCTTTTTATCCAAAGCGGAAATCATCCGCGAATTCAAAAAGAACTATGACGTAACGCCTTACCGGTTTTTACTTGCCCAAAAACTGCGTTTTGCAAAGAGCATGTTGGAAAACGACAATGCTTCCGTTAAGGAAATTTCCGAATTTCTTGCCTTTTCCAGTCCCTATCATTTTTCGAACTGTTTCAAACAGCATTTCGGCTATTCGCCCCTGCGCTATCGCAAAAGTATTCTGACAAACGTAAACAAAGATGCCGACGAATAAATAACAGAACGCGCTTTATTTAAAATCCGTAAAAATTTTTTGTGCTTTTGCCGATTTCAAGGAATAACCCCTTTGACTTAATTTCCGATCTCTAAAATATTGTGTTTTTTTACTGAAATACGATAATTTTAATTGACAATTTTCTGAATTCCCGCTATACTCAAAGAAAAAAGTATGGCACATTCGGAGTCCATGCAAATATTTGGCGGCTATCGCCGCATTATTGATTGAGATAGTGTGCTCGGCACATGAGGCTCAAATTTTATAAGTTGACAGGGTATCCTGTTTATAATTCAGCCGTAAGGCGTCACTTGTGAAACGGTCAATAAGAGTAATAAAAGTATTTGCTATATAGACTCTGATGAAAGAAAACCGAAATAGGATTGCGCACCCATGCGCATTTTAAAGGGACGTCTGCATACAGACGTCCCTATTTGTTTGAGGAAGAGACATGAGCGAAATGAACCAAAGAAAAGCCCCCCTGTATGAGGCGCTCGAAAAATTCCGAAAAAAGCGTATCGTCCCTTTTGATGTGCCGGGGCACAAGCGCGGGCGCGGCAACCCTGAACTTGTCGACCTGCTCGGCGAAAAATGCGTGGGCTTGGACGTAAATTCCATGAAGCCTTTGGACGACCTCTGCCACCCCTCCTCCGTAATACACGATGCGGAGGCGCTCGCAGCGGAAGCTTTCGGCGCGGCAAACGCTTTTTTTATGGTTGGCGGAACGACCTCTGCAGTGCAAAGCATGATCCTCTCCGTATGCAAAGAGGGCGAGAAGATAATCATGCCGAGGAATGTGCACAAATCGGCCATCAACGCCCTTATATTAAACGGCGCCATTCCCGTGTACGTCAATCCCGAAGTGGACAAAAATCTCGGAATATCCCTCGGAATGGAACCGAAAAAGCTTTTGCAGATCGTGGAAGAAAATCCGGACGCAAAAGCTGTATTGGTCAACAACCCCACCTACTACGGAATCTGTTCGGATATGCGTTCCATCGTAGAGATCGCGCATTCGCACGGCATGAAAGTGCTTGCCGACGAAGCGCACGGCACGCATTTTTCCTTTAATGAAAATCTTCCGATCTCGGCCATGGCCGCAGGGGCTGATATGTCGGCGGTTTCCATGCATAAGTCGGGAGGAAGCCTCACGCAAAGTTCTCTTCTGCTGCTGAATAAGGGGATCAACGCAGATCACGTCCGCCAAATCATCAACCTCACCCAGACGACGAGCGCCTCCTATCTCCTCATGTCAAGTTTAGATATCTCCCGCCGCAACCTCGCTTTGAACGGAGAAAAATCCTTTGAAAAGGTGATGAATATGGCTTCCTATGCGAGGGAAGAAATCAACGGGATCGGCGACTATTACGCTTACGGCAAAGAACTGATAAACGGAACCTCTGTTTATGATTTTGACGTAACCAAATTGGCGGTCTATACGCGCGACCTGGGTCTGGCCGGCATTGAAGTATACGATATCCTGCGCGACGAATATGATATTCAAATCGAATTCGGCGATATATCCAACATCCTCGCCTATATTTCCATCGGCGACAGATTGCAGGACATCGAAAGGCTTGTCGGAGCCCTATACGATTTGAAGAGATTGTATAAGCGAGACAAAGCGGGAATGCTCTGCGCCGAATACGTAGCGCCAAAGGTCGCGGTTCCGCCGAGAAAGGCCTTTTATTCGGACAAGACCTCTCTTCCGCTCCGGGAAGCTGTCGGCAAAATTTGTACGGAATTCGTTATGTGTTATCCTCCCGGAATACCGATTTTGGCGCCCGGAGAACTGATCACGAACGACATTATAGAATATATCGAATATGCAAAGGCAAAAGGATGCTCCATGCAGGGTACGGAAGATTTTGAAGTAACCAGACTCAATGTTTTGAAATGATGCGGGACAGTTTAATAAGCCCGCGCAAAGCCGAATGTACCCATAAAAAAGGACTTCGTTCGATCTGTAATCTGCTTTTACAGCAAAGTTTTTGTTAAATGGCAAAGCCGAAGGGAGATTTGTACTATGGAAATGTGGTTTTCGGATATCCATACCCCGAATATCAAGCTGAGTATAAGGGTCAAAAAGCAGCTTTTTTCTGAAAAAAGCGACATACAGCAAGTAGACGTATTCGATTCGGAAGATTTGGGCCGCTTTATCAGCCTTGACGGCGAAATCGTTTTTTCCGAAAAAGACGAATTTATCTACGATGAAATGGTAACGCATGTTCCCATGGCGGTACACCCGCATGTAAAAAACGTGCTCGTGATCGGCGGCGGAGACGGCGGCGTCGCCAAAGAGCTGTGCCGCTACCCGGAAATCAGACAGATCGACGTCGTTGAAGAAGACGAAATGTTCGTCTACGTCTCCAAAAAATTTTTCCCGGAAACGGCCGCAGGGCTAGAAGACAAGCGCGTGAACCTCTATCTGCAGGACGGACTGAAATTCATCCGGGGAAAAGAGGGGGAATACGACCTCATCATCAACGATTCTACCGATCCTTTCGGCCCTACGGAAGGCCTTTTTACCAAAGAATTCTACGGCAGCTGCTATAAGGCGCTCAAAGATACGGGGATCATGGTCTATCAGCACGGAAGCCCTTTCTATGCCGAGGATGAAGACGAATGCCGCAAAATGCACCAAAAGGTTTATTCCTGTTTCCCCGTTTCAAAAGTCTATCAAGCGCATATCCCCACCTGTTCGTCCGGTTATTGGCTGTTCGGTTTCGCCAGCAAAAAATATCATCCTCTGCGGGATTTCAATGCTACAAAATGGAAACAGAGGAACATCCCTACCCGTTACTATACGACGAATCTGCACAAAGGCGCATTCATGCTGCCGAAATATGTGGAGGAAATTTTGCTCGCCGCCGAAAAGGACAAATAAAACGATCTTTACGCCGACATCGGCGCGTTCCAAAATACATGTATTGTATAAATCGAAAATTACTCGGAAAGAGGAGGAAAGAAATGAAACTTTTAGTAATCGGATGCGGCGGCGTCGCGCAAGTCGCCATCCAAAAATGTGCGCAGGCCGATGATATTTTCACGGATATTCTCATTGCCAGCCGCACGGAAAGCAAATGCACGGAGCTGGTCGAAAAAATAAAGAATAAAACAAAGGCAAAGCTCTCTACCGCCAAAATCAATGCCGACAGCGTGGAAGAGCTGGTAGCTTTGATCAATCAATTTAAACCCGTCGCCGTACTGAACGTGGCCCTGCCCTATCAGGATCTTGCGATCATGGAAGCCTGTCTGCAAACCAAAGTTCATTATATCGATACGGCGAATTATGAATGTGAAAACACGGATGATCCCGTATGGCGCGCAAACTACGAAAAGCGCGTAAAGGAGAAGGGATTTACCGCTTACTTCGATTATTCTTACCAATGGGACTACTTCAAAAAATATGAAGATGCCGGCATCTGTGCCCTGTTGGGGTCCGGTTTTGACCCGGGCGTAACGCAGGTTTTCTGCGCCTATGCGCAAAAGCACTATTTTGATACCATTGAAACGATCGACATCCTTGACTGCAACGGCGGGGATCACGGCTATCCCTTCGCCACGAATTTTAACCCCGAAATTAATCTGCGCGAAGTTTCGGCAAACGGCTCGTATATCGAAAACGGCAAATGGGTGGAAACCAAACCCCTGGAGATTAAGCGCGAATACGACTTTGACCAGGTGGGCAAAAAAGATATGTACCTTCTGCACCACGAAGAGCTCGAGAGCCTTGCCAAAAACATAAAAGGCGTAAAACGCATCCGCTTTTTTATGACATTCGGTCAAAGTTATATACAGCATATGAACTGCCTTCGGAACGTAGGCATGCTTTCGACCACGCCCGTAAATTACGAAGGGAAAGAGATCGTGCCCATCCAATTCCTCAAAGCGCTTTTGCCCGATCCGGCCACGCTGGGCGCAAGGACAAAGGGGAAAACCAACATCGGCTGTATCTTCACCGGCATAAAAGACGGAAAGCGCCGCACCCTGTATATTTACAATGTTTGCGACCATGAAGAATGCTATAAAGAAGTGGGATCACAGGCCATTTCCTATACGACGGGCGTCCCCGCTATGATCGGCACCATGCTTGTAGCGACGGGCGTTTGGCGCAAAGCGGGCGTATGGAACTGCGAAGAATTCGACCCCGATCCTTATATGGAGGCACTCAACCGATACGGGCTTCCCTGGAAGGTCGAAGAAGACCCTGTATTGGTCGATTGAAAATGCTGAATAATTTTTCTGCTCTTCCCACACCCGTCTATATCATTGACGAGGATGCGCTCAGACGCAATCTCGAAATATTAAGCGGCGTTGAGAGGAGAACCGGCTGCAAAATCCTTCTCGCCCAAAAGGCTTTTTCGGCGTATGCTTTCTATCCCCTTATCTCTGAATATCTGAGCGGAACGACGGCGAGCGGTCTGTTTGAAGCGCGCCTTGCCCACGAACATTTCAGGGGCGAAAATCACGTTTTCTGTCCCGCATACCTCGAAGAGGAAATGGATGAGCTCGCACGGCTGTGCGATCATATCGTATTCAATTCTTTCCGTCAGCTGCAAAAATTTACCCGACGTGCCAAAAATGCAAGCGTTGGGCTGCGCATCAACCCGCAATATTCCACGCAGGGCGGCGGGATCTACGATCCGTGCGCGCAATATTCCAGGCTCGGTATTACGAAAGAAAATTTCTGCCCCGATCTTTTGGAAGGCGTGGATGGGTTTCATATACACACCCTCTGCGAACAGGGAGCGGAAGATCTGGAAGCGACCGTTCGTGCATTTGAACGCGATTTCGGCGAATATTTCCCGAAATTGAAGTGGCTCAATCTCGGAGGCGGCCATCATATCACAAAACCGGGATACAATATTCCTCTCCTGGAATCCGTTATTAAAAAATTATCCGACCGTTACGGTTTGCAGATCTATTTAGAGCCCGGAGAGGCGGTCGCACTGAATGCCGGATATCTGCAAACGCGCGTATTGGAGATCGTCCGCAACGGCATGGATATCGCCATTCTCGACAGTTCCGCCGAATGCCACATGCCGGACGTTTTGGAAATGCCCTATCGTCCTCCCCTTGCCGAAAGCGGCAAAGCCGGAGAAAAACCGTATACATACCGTCTCTCTTCGCGGACATGCCTTGCGGGGGATGTGATCGGGGACTATTCTTTCGATGCGCCGCTCAAAGAAGGCGATATCCTCACCTTCGGCGATATGGCGATCTATACGATGGTAAAGAACAACACTTTCAACGGCATGCCCCTGCCGGCAATCGCCCGAAAGCGCGGCAGCGCCTGCGAAATTCTGAAGACATTCGGCTATGCCGACTTTAAATCGAGATTATGACAACCCCGAAAAACGACAATTTTTCTATGCCCGCGGAATATGCCCCCCATTCTGCTACGATCATGATATGGTGCGAGCGCGGCGGAAGTTGGATCTACGGAGCCAAATACGCCCGACCCGTCTTCGCGGAAATCATCAAAACGATCTGCCGCGGAGAATTGGTATATCTCGCCGTTTCGGAAAAAGGAGAAAAAAGTGCGCGGGAGCATCTTGCAAAGGAGATCGAAGAGCAAAAAGTAATTTTGATCGATATTCCCGCAGATGACAGCTGGGCACGGGATATGGCTCCGACTTTTGTTTCCGACGGAAAGGAGATCCGCGCCGTCGATTGGGCTTTTAATGCCTGGGGAGGCGATTTTAACGGACTGTACAAAGATTATAAAAACGATGACGCTTTCGCCTCTGCGTTTGCCAAAAAAAACGGATTCCAATGCTATTCGGCCCGCCCGTTTGTGCTCGAAGGCGGTTCCGTACACACGAACGGCAAAGGTACGGTGATCGCCACCGAAGAGTGCCTGCTTTCGCAAGGGCGGAACCCGCAAATGTCCAAAACGCAGATCGAGAACAATTTAAAGCAGTATCTCGGCGCGGACAAGGTCGTATGGATTCCGTATGGAGTCGAAGGCGACGAGACCGACGGGCATGTCGACAATATCTGCGCCTTCGTGGCGGAAAAGGAAGTCGTCCTCGGTTGGGCGGAAGAGGGCGAACAAGGCAGGCGCTGCCGCGCCGACCTTACCGTACTGGAAAAGTCCGGGTTCAAAGTGCACAAACTTCCCTTTCCGAAAAAACCCGTTTGCTTCACGGAATTTGAAGTCGCCGGTTTTGAACCTGAAGAGGGAGAAGATCAGCGGGAAGTCGGAGAGCGGCTGGCCGCAAGCTACGTGAATTTTTATATCTGCAATGCGGCCGTTCTCGTTCCGCAATTCGGAGACGAAAACGATGAGGCCGCGCTTCAAATCCTTGCAGAATTGTTTCCCGACAGGAAAACCGTTCCGATCTACGCGCGTCAGCTCATAATCGGCGGCGGCAACATACACTGTCTGACGCAGCAGATCCCCGCTCCTTTGAAACGCCGCGGTAAAGCGGACTGATCAGCCGCCGCGCTTGATACCAAAGCCCGGCAGAGTCCTAACCTTTGAGAGGTCTTTATGAGAAATACCAAATTAGCCTGCGTACAGATGCAATGCGCATGCGATCGCAACGAGAATATTAAAAAAGCGGAATCCTATATAACAGAAGCGGCCGAAAACGGCGCGAATATCGTTCTTTTGCCCGAATTGTTCGAAAGGCCTTACTTTTGCCAGGAGCGCAATTATGATTTCTATTCTTATGCGGAGACAGCCGAACAGAACCGGGCCGTACAGACCTTTCTGCCCCTTTCAAAGGATCGGAATCTCGTCATCCCCGTCAGTTTTTACGAAAGGTCGGGCAATGTGCTCTATAATTCGGTTGCGTTGCTCGACTGCGGGCGCATGCTCGGAATTTACCGAAAGACACATATACCCGACGATCATTACTATCAGGAAAAGTTTTATTTTACCCCGGGCGATACGGGATTTAAGGTTTTCACTACGACCTACGGCTGCATAGGCGTGGGGATCTGCTGGGATCAGTGGTTTCCCGAAACGGCCAGATCGCTTGCCTTGAACGGCGCAGAGCTCCTTTTATTCCCCACAGCTATCGGCTCTGAACCCATCCTCGGCACAGACAGCGCCGGACATTGGCAAAGGGTGATGCAGGGGCATGCCGCCGCAAATTTGATGCCTGTTGCCGCCGCAAACAGGATCGGCACCGAACGCGTTCAACCCTCTGCGGCAAACGGCGGGCAGAGATCCGAACTGACCTTCTACGGTTCTTCGTTCATTGCGGATAACACCGGGGCAATCATTGCGGAAGCCGGAAAAAAGGACGAGACAGTACTGTATGCGGATTTTGATTTGGACGAACTGGCCAAAGCCCGCTTGGAATGGGGTTTGTTCCGCGACCGCCGCCCTGAACGTTATACGGAAATCGTCAAATAAAGCGCCTTCCCGGCTTATTTAAAACCGCTTTGTTTACTCCTCCGTTTTATAATTGCTATAAATCCGCGTCGTTCCGGAAGGATATTTTTCATTATTCCCCTCTCCGTACGCACTTTAAAAATAAGAATTCTGACAGGACAAATTTTTGATAGCTCTTCCCCGCAGACTTTCTGCGGGGATTTTTAAATAAAAAACAGGGCCCTGCATTTTGCAAAGCCCTGCCCTTCCTGTTCAATCAGTATCAGCTGTGTTTGCGCTTTAACAGTATCGCCGTAAGAGCTGCAGCGAAAACTATGATCGCGAAAGCAAAGCCGACTGTCGGAGCGATGGACGAACCGCAACCGCTTGCAGCCGCCCCCTGCTCACCCTGCGGGCCCTGTTCGCCCTGCTCACCCTGCGGGCCCTGTTCGCCCTGCTCGCCCTGCGGGCCTTGTTCGCCTTGCTCGCCCTGCGGGCCTTGTTCGCCCTGCTCGCCCTGCGGGCCCTGTTCGCCTTGCTCGCCCTTGATATTGCCAATCAACTGCCAACCGTCGGCTGTCTTTTGGTATATATCGCAGGTATCGGTATCGAGATACAAATCGCCCCAACTGCCACGGTTTTCGGAAGGCGCACCCGCACCGGTCAGCCAGGAGCCGCCCTCGGAAAATTCCACTTCGACTTCCACCGTTTCGCCGGGAACAAACGTGTATTTCCATTCATTCAGCTCGCTGTCGTAGACAGGCTCGACGGTCTCTCCATTGATTTTGACGCCGCGCACGCCGTAATTTTCGGCGGGCCGGAAGGTAAGCGTAGTTTCGACGCCCTGTTTGATGTAATCGTAGGATACCGTGCCTTCCCCGTGCTGAGCAACCGTTACGTCGGAGTCGGCGTTGAGCACGACTTCATCGATCTTCTTTGTCTGCCCGTCCTCAAAGGCGTAGGCGGTATACGTCAGAACGCCGTCTTTGATTGTCAGATAGGAGAATACGGGGTAATCGTCATCGTACACAAAATCTTCCCACGGCCTGTCGTCTGCGGCGGCGTAATACTTCGAGCCGGACGCGCTGCCCGTAACTACGTATGTAACGCCGTTCGTGTTCATCTCCGTCTTTTCCCCTGCCAGCATGGTCGTGCGGGAATAAATATGGTCGTGGCCGGACAGCACGAGGTCGACCCCGCACTCCTCGAATACAGGAGCCAGCGCACGGATTTCCGCCTCGTTGTAATTCATGGGATAAGCGCTGCGGTGCATCAGAACGATTTTAAAGGATTTATCCGTTTCGGCAAACACCTTGCGCATCAATGCGATTTGCTTCGCATAACCCGGATCGTAAGACTCATAGCCCGCTTCGGTATCGAAGTTGAATATCAAGGCGTCTCCCGCGGTAAAGTAGTAATTGCGGCGAGACTGCCCGTCCGTTCCGTTGTCGGCGCCGTAGAAGAAGGAGGTGAACGCCGCACCGTTGTACGGAGTATCGTGGTTGCCGATCGTAGACGCCCACAGTCCCGTAGTCAGCCAAGGAGAAAGATTGTCGTAAATGGTATCCCACTCGGCGATAGACTGCCCGGAGTCGGATACGTCCCCGGCAAGAAGCGATATATCCGGCGTTACCAGATTTTCCAGTTCTCCGACGATTTCAGGGAATGCTCCGGATCCTCCCTGTATGTCTCCGTATACCGCAATGGTTATATCGCCTTCGGGAGCAGTTTTAAAAGACTGAATTTCACTGCGGTTTATCGCATCGCCGACCGTATAATAGTATACCGTATTCGGCTCCAACCCCGTAAGGTATGCCCCCCAACCGAGGTATTTACGCTCTACGTCCTCAAAAACACCTGCAACAACCTCTTGCGACGCATTTACGCGAAGGGGATTTTTCATGCTTTCATCTGTCGAGTATAAAACGTATCCGGATTGCGCGTCGTAAGAAGTCATCCAAGCTATACCCGCACCGCGTGCAGCGTCTTCCCCGACCGTTACAGTAACCCTGTCCGGCAAGGCACTGCCATAGGAAGCATATACCTGCGTTTCGACTAAATTACTTAAAAGGCCGTCTTTTTCGGCTCGTATACGGTATTTCGCACCCGTATCCAACATAAGATCGCGGAACACGAATACTCCGTCAGCGGTTATTTTATATTCCTCTTCGACAGGTGAATACGAGCCGCCCGTCGATTTTTCGATCACAAGCGTAACATCGGAAACGACCGTACCGTCTTCGGATACGGTGATCTCCGTAACGTCGCCGACCGTCGTCCCGCTCACGTTCACGAGATATTTATAGTCGAGCGGAATGTCATAAGCATCCAAGATCAATTCAGTATCTATCCCGATAGAATTATCGGTAGAATCTTTTACGAGAGCTTTGACCACTTCGATGCCCGTAGAGCCTTTGACCGTGTCTTTTACCTCGAAATTGAGGAGGATCATGTCCTCTTCGGGCGTGGAAAGTTCATCCATGCCGCTCAGCTTGAGAACGATGCGCCCCTCCTCGACCGTCTTTTCGTCGACCGTGAGGCGCTCGTCAATGGCAGGCTCTCCAACGAGCGTCAGATTGTCCGCATTATAGACGATTTCAATCTCCGCGCTCATGAAATTTTTATAGTCCTGCGCATCCAATCCGTAGGTAAACGTCTGCCCCGCATACAGCACGTCCGCATCGGGCACATGCTGTTCGAGCTGCACGGCATAGCCGGAGACGGTGAAGGAAAATTCCGTAAACGTCTTGTTGCCGAAGTTGTCCTCCGTGCGGATTTTCACCCGCTGCAGACCGGGGCGCAGCCGCGTCAAAGCGCTCGGATTATAAGTAACCAGCACGGAGCCGTCCGCCTGCACCGACTGCTGCAGATTGGTGTATTCGACGTTATTAATCCACATTTTCGTGCGATCGGTAGCAACGCCCGTATAAGCGACGTCTTCCCCCGCTTCATTCGTCTTGGGGTCGGTAATTTTAAAGGAAATTACTTCCTGGCGGTTATCCGTTGTAATATCGACCGGAGAGATATCGGAAACGACGGTAGGTGTTTCATCATCGTTGCGGAAATCATAAATCGCGCGGAGGCTGTCCACATAGATGCAGCCCTTCGTGCCGTTCGCTATGCTCGCCGTACCGAGCAGTCGCACCGCACGAACCAAGTTGTACGGATACGGTGCATCGGTAGGGATCTCCGTTTCGATGTAGCGCCAGCCGACCCAATCGATGTATGTATCGCCGACGTACTTGCCGCCCGTAAGCTGGATACGGAACCACGCGCCGTTGCCGTCGCCGTACACCCAGCAGCCGACCGCCGTGGGCTGTCCGGGAAGCACCGTCCCGTCGTCCGACTCATCGTCGTAATCGTTTTCGTTGAACCATTCGACCGCAACCGTGCCCGTCAAAGGCTTGGTCGCAAAATCGTATTCGATTTTCAGGGAGCCGTCGCCTGATTTTATATACTCCTCGTCGCGATTGACGCTGACTTTCGCCTCGCCGCCGCGGGAACCGAGGATATAATTCGCGCGCCAACCGGATTCCGTTGCCCCCTCGTAATGGTAGCTGTTTTCGAAATGCTGCGTTCCGCTCAGATAATTTTTGCGCGGCTTGCCGTCTTGAATTATATCTTCTTCAAAATCACAGATAGAGTACGGCATTTTCCCCACTTCGACAGGCAATTCAAGCGTATAATCTTTGTAACTCACATAAAGAGTTCCCGTTCCCTGCGAATCCGATGCAGTAAACGTACCGTCCGCCGAAACGGTGCCGAGGGAAGACGGTTCAAGCCTAAAATCGAGTGCTTCCGCAGTACAGACAACGGGAACCCCGTCGTTATACGCTTCAAACGATAATTTTGTCGTTGCACCGGGAGCGACGGAAATAATTGTCCGTTCGGTAACAATTTCGGTAATCGAATCGACGACGTCTACTTCGAATTTCGTTTCCATCGAACCGCTCCGCGCAACGACGAAACCGTCGCCGCTTCCGTTTTTGGCAGTAAACGTACCGTCTTCCGCAATCGTGCCGATGTCGCCCTCGATCGCCCATTCCACGTCCGGAACCTCTGCCGCATAATAATCAGAATCCGTCGCTTTTGCTTCAAACTGCAGCTTCGCATCTTCCAAAAGCATGGTTTTCGTGCCATAGCCGCGTTCGGTAACGGGGTATACGTGCAACATTTCCGCCGCCGGCGCTTGCGGTTTTTCTGCTTTTGCGATAAAAAGCAGTGCGTTTGTATTGGCTCGTTCCTGCCTTCTCGTCTCCGGGAAGGGTTGCGGAAATCGTGGAGGAGCCGCCGCCGTCGAAATTGAATATCGTTACACATCCAAGCTCATCGCGCATATATTCGATCATTTGACGGAAAGTAAGCCCGTTTGACCAGCCGGCCTGTCTTCCGTCGGTCTGCATAAGCACAATGCTCCCATCGGATTTGAGCCCCATGGCAGTACGAGGATGCACGTCGGTCGTTTCATAAATGCCCGCAGGGACTTCACCGTTATCCAAAAGGAGATGGAAGATACCCATAGCGGACTGTACGGTGCTCCAATCGACTATATCCCCCGCGCGGTCGTTGACGTTGACCGTAATCTCCGTACCCTCGGGCAGCGTACTCAAAATATCATAATATTCCGATTCGGCGTGCGCTGCGAGCACGACTTCCCCGTCGCCGATGCGCGTCAGGTTGCCGTCCAGATTTTCGCCGACAATCTCGACGGACTTAAGCGTCGCCTTGAGAGGAACGCCGATTTTCAGCCCCTCCGCGTTTTCCTGCGCCACGGTGAACACGACTTCTGCGCCCGCCTGCGTGGATTTGGTCGTGGAGTTGAAGTCCTCCGTCAGGAGATACAGCCCCGACTTATCCACCTTGCGCTCTTTATTCACCTGCGTAATCGGATACGTCTGCTCGCCGATCGTCACGGACATGTCGAGCGAGGCGTCGCCGTATACGATTTCCCCGTCGGGCGTGATGCCGAACGCATACTGCGAAGAGGAGGAATTTATAAGACGCCCTTCGGTAATCGTCAGACCGTTGGTTACACCGTTCGACGTATCGTAGGCGTCTCCGTTAACGCCGAATACAACATGCCTGCCGTTACTTTCTTCATATTCCACGAGAGAACTCATGGTACTGCCGTACATAACATTGCCGCCGTTCGCGATAACGGGTTCTAAGTTTGCTTCCTTCGGATCAAAGGCGATTGTATACGTTTTTTGTTCGCCGTTATCGTTGTCGCTCATAACATGTTCAAGCGTTACACCATTGGCGATCGTTCGTTCCCAACTGAAACGCACGTCGCCGAGCCCTACGGAATTCGCTGCATTGATGGGCAAGAACATAGTAAAAAGGCCCAATGCGAGCGCCGCTGCCATGATTGCGCACAAAATAGCGCAAAACATCTTTTTTGTTGCTGACGTCATAAAAACCTCCCAATAAATTTAACAGCTTCAGTATAAAGGGAAGTTGTTGAAATGTTGTCTGCTTTGTGTCGATCGTGTGTAAAAAATTGTAATATAATCTGAATAATTGTATAAAATTTATATTATTCTGCTGAGCGCAAAAATTAATTATATCCTATAAGGGAATGCCTTTTTACCCCGCAATTACCTCGCAATTACCCCACAATCAAAAGGGAGAAAAAAGCCGCATATAAAAAAACCATATATTGTATCTGATTTACTCAATCTTATACAATATATGGCATCTGTGGTTGGAGTGGCCGGATTCGTAAGGAACGGAATAGCGATTGTTCGCCGCAGGCGCAATCGCGTCAGCAACGAATGACGGAGTCAGAGGCACTCTAAAAACTCAAAAAATAGCTTAAAATGGCTGAAAAACCCTATAAAATCGCTGGATTTTGACTATCTTCCCCACAAATTACCCCACAATAAAATTGTCGCTCAAAACAATAAATAATAAGATGTAAAGTGACGGCTTGCCTAAATTTGGTGCGCCGTCGCTTTATTATTCGTAACACAAAGGGAATAACAGTATATTTATGCCCCAAAAATTTGTTTTCGATTGAAAAAAATGCCGTTCTATGCTATAATAAATAAAAACTTTACAAAAAAGGGAATTAACCGTCAGATAAAGAGGAACGCTATGCCGATCAACGAATTGCAGAAACAGACGAACATCAATATACAAGAAAAAGCGAATTTAATTTGGGAAATCGCCACACACCTCGTGGGGCTGTATAAACCGCACGAATATGGAAAAGTTATTCTGCCGATGACGGTATTAAAACGCTTTGACGATGCTCTCGCGCCTACCAAACAAGCAGTGCTCGATACCAACGAAAAATTGCACCTGTCAAAAGCGGAAACCGCAATCCGCGACGGCGCACTTTGCCGCGCATCCGGCTTTTCCTTTTACAACACGAGCAAATTTGATTTTGCCCGCCTGCTTGCTGACCCCGATAATATCGAGGTCAATTTCGACGACTATCTGAAAGGCTATTCCGATAACGTCAAAGACATATTAGAGAATTTCAAGTTTGCCGATGAAGTGAAAAACATGGTCAAAGGCAAAGTCCTTTACGTCGTGATACAGGAGTTCAACTCCAAAAAGGGCGAAATGTCGCCCGATAAAATCACATCGGCGGATATGGGCTATATCTTTGAAGAACTTATCCGCAAATTTTCTGAAAGTTACAACGAAGAAGCCGGTGCACACTTTACCAGCCGCGATATTATCTATCTGATGACAGAACTCCTCGTTTCTCCCGAAAAGGACGAAATTGTGCGCAGCGGTTGCTATAAAACGGCATACGATATGGCGATGGGAACGAGCCAGATGCTCGGCTGCCTTACCGAACGCCTGCAAGAGATTAACCCGCAAGCCGAACTTACCTGTTTCGGGCAGGAATTCAACCCCGAAACATATGCCATCGCAAAATCGGATATGCTCATTAAGGGCGGCAACGCGAGCGGCATGAAATATGGTGACACCCTCTCCGACGACGCTTTTGCCGGATACGAGTTCGACTATATCATTTCAAACCCGCCCTTCGGCATTGATTGGAAGCGCGAAAAGGACGCCGTGGAAAAGGAGGCAAAACTCGGCTATGACGGCAGATTCGGGCCGGGCCTTCCGAGCATTTCCGACGGGCAGATGCTGTTTATGCTCAACGGCGTGAAAAAACTGAAAGAAGGTTCGGGCAGAATGGCGATCATTCAGAACGGTTCTTCGCTATTCACGGGCGATGCGGGCAGCGGGCCGTCGGAGATCCGCCGCTATCTCATCACGAGCGACCTCGTCGAGGCAATCGTACAGTTGCCGACAGACCTGTTCTACAATACGGGCATCGCAACGTATATCTGGCTCATCTCCAAAGGGAAGGCGGCAAACCGCATAGGCAAGGTGCAGTTGATCGACGCAAGCAAGTGCTTTGTAAAGCGTCGCAAAAATATTGGCAACAAGCGCGTCGATTTGAGCGACGACTGTATTCGCCTTATTATTACCGCCTATAACGAATTTGACAACAAAGCATATACCGAAGGGGCACTCTCCGTCGAGAGCAAGGTGTTTGAAAACGACTTTTTCGGTTACACCAAAGTTACGGTGGAAACGCCTGTAACCGACGAAGCGGGCAACCCTATTCTGAAAAAGGGCAAACCTCAACCCGATAAAGCAAAGAGCGATACCGAAATTATTCCGCTTTCCGAAAATATTGACGAGTATTTTGCGAAAAACGTTTTCCCCTATAATTCCATTGCCTATATGGACAGGAGCAAGGACAAAATCGGCTACGAAATACCATTTACACGTCTTTTTTATAAGTTTACGCCGCCGAGAAAGTCCGATGAAATTTTTGCCGAGTTCAAAGCGCTGACTGCCGAAGAAACTGATTTGATGAAGGAGATTTTGGGAGAATAAAAGTAGAACCTGTCGGAAATTCCGACAGGTTCGCATAGAAAGCGAATTAAAAATTCAGTAGTTCGGAATTTTCGAACTACTGAAAAAGGAGCAACCGGGGAAAATGAGCGGAATTGATATTTTTTCAAAAATTGTAGTTCCTATAATAAGTATCTTAACCTTTTTATGGGCTGTTGTAAGTATTTTTATAACTTA
>CALVXE010000002.1 GCA_944368795.1 uncultured Clostridia bacterium
AAAACACCGAAGACCCGAAGATGGAAGAGGCGCAGGCCGACGCTGTCGCTTCGGGCGCGGGGGAAGCGGCGGTCGAGTCCAAGTATACGGGCTTCCTCGGCAAGGTCGACAACTACTTCGGCATCACGAAGATGAAGTCGTCCTTCAAAACGGAGATGCTCGCCGGGCTTACGACGTTCATGACGATGGTCTACATCCTCATGGTCAACGCGGGCATGTTCGCCGAACTCGAAGTGGTTTCATACGGCGCGATGTACATCGTAACGGCTCTCTCGGCGATCGTCGGCACGCTCCTCATGGCCTTCCTCGCGAAAATTCCCTTCGCGCAGGCGCCTGGCATGGGGCTCAATGCGTTCTTCGTCTACACGATCTGCATGGGCATGGGGTATTCTTATGCAAACGCGCTGCTCATCGTGCTTTGTTCGGGCATACTCTTTTTGACTCTGACGATCGTCGGCGCACGCAAAGCGATCGTCCGTTCGGTCCCGCAGGCGATCCGTATCGCCATTCCCGCAGGTATCGGCCTGTTCATAGCTTTTGTCGGAATGCAGAACGCGGATATCGTCGTCGTCAATACGAGCACGGCGGTCTCCCTCGTTTCTTTCAACCTGTTGACGTTTACGACGCCCGGCGCCACCATGATCGGCGCGGCGGTCGCATTCCTTTCCCTGCTGATGATCGCGATCTTTTCCAAGCTCCGCGTCAAGGCGGCGATGGTCCTCGGCATCATCGGGAGCGCTATTCTCTATTATATCTTCTGCGCCATCGGCCTTGCTGCGGGCTCGGAATCCTGCAAAGCCGTATTCGATGCGATCGAATTTTCCAATCCGATCCAGGCGTTTGAAGATTTCGGAACGCAGGCGGTAGGCCAGGTATTTATCAACGGCTTCAAAAACATCGAAGCGAGCCAGATCTTCGACTTTATCGCCGCGCTCGTCGCGTTCGCGATGGTCGACATGTTCGATACGATCGGCACCCTTATGGGGACCTGCCAGGCGGCGGGCAAAGAGAGCGGCCTTCTCGACGAAACGGGCGAAGTGAAAAATATTCAAAAGGCGCTTTTGTGCGATTCCATCGCGACCTGCACGGGCGCGATCCTCGGTACTTCCACGGTTACGACGTTCGTCGAATCGTCCGCGGGCGTTGCCGAAGGCGGCAGGACCGGGCTTACCTCTCTGGTCGTCGCGATCCTCTTTGCGATCGCCATGTTCTTAAGCCCCATCGCGGCGCTCATTCCTTCCTGCGCTACGGCGGGCGCGCTGATGTATGTCGGCGTCCTGATGATGCGCAATGTAACCGATATCGACTGGAAAGATCCTGCGGCCGCGGTTCCCGCATTCCTCACGATCTCCGTCATGTCTTTCACCTATAGCATTTCGTACGGCATTGCGGCGGGATTCCTGTCCTACACGGTCATCAAGCTGTGCACGGGCAAAGTAAAGGATATCAGCCCCGTT
Organism: uncultured Clostridia bacterium; assembly: GCA_944368795.1. GTDB lineage: Bacteria > Bacillota > Clostridia > Christensenellales > Borkfalkiaceae > Borkfalkia. The sequence goes on from CALVXE010000002.1 coordinate 1,458, forward strand.
ACGGCGATCCTTTCTCTCGTATTCCTGTTCACGTTCCTGTTCACGCATTGATCGGAATCCATAAAGAAATCGCGGGCTCGGTTCAACCGAGCCCGTTTTTTTTATGTCGGAAAGCGCGGAAGCCGCGGCAAAACACGAATTGCGGTATTGACAAAACCGGATATGCGTGGTACAATGCAACCGAAGGTTTCCGTTTTTCTTTATGCCGCAAGTACAAGGCAAACGGAAGGCGAGGAGGGGGAAAGATGAAGGCAAAACGATGGCTTCTTCTGTTGATGTTCTTGGGGGTCTGTTCCTGCGCCGTATGCCTCTGCGCATGCGAGAAGGATCATGTGCGCGAACTTGTCCATTTTGAAAGCAGGGAAGCGACGTGCGAGAACGCCGGAAATTTAGAGTATTGGGAATGTTCAGTGTGCGGCGGTAAGTTTATCGATGCAGAGGCAGAGCATCGAATCGGCGATGTTTCCCTGCCCGCATTGGGGCACTGTTGGGGAGAATGGCAGGTGCTGAAAGAACCGACCTGCGAAGCAGAGGGGAACCGGTGCCGCAGCTGCTTGGTATGCGGCAAGGCGGAGGGGGAAAGCATCGCGGTTTCACAACATGTTTTGCAGCATATAAGCGCGGAAGAGCCGACCTGTTATCAAACGGGAGTCAGGGAACATTGGGAATGTAAAGGCTGCGGAAAACTTTTTTCGGACGGGGCAGGGAAAAGCGAGGTTTTTTCCGAAGACATCCTATTGCCGTTTTCGCATGCCGACAGCGGCGTTTTGGAAAAGGATGCGGAGTATCATTGGAAAGTCTGTTCGAAATGCGGGCAGCCGTTTGACCGGCAAGAGCATAAATTTTCTTTGAGGCGGTGTTCCGACTGCAAAACTGCGGATCCGGAACAATGTTTGGAGTACCGCCTGATCAACGGCGGTACCGAATATGAGGTTATCGATTCGTATCCGGCCGGAGAGTCGATTATTATTCCTTCAACGCATCAAGGGCTGCCGGTTACAAGCATCGGCGAGAATGTTTTTATTTATAAACCGTTTGAGGAAATCATATTGCCGCCAAGCATTGCAAACATCGAAAGCGGTGCTTTTTTCAGAAACAATAATTTAAAAAGCTGTGTTATTCCGGCCGCGACGCGTTCGATAGGCGTAATGGCTTTCGGCGAGTGTTCAAGTTTGGAAAGCCTCGTCGTAGAGGACGGCAATCCGGTCTATCGCAGTGCCGGCAACTGTATTATCGAACGCGCGGGCGGTAAATTGATCGAGGGCACGAATGTGTCTGAGATCCCGGTCGACGGCAGTATAAAAATCATCGGGGAAGAAGCTTTCAGAGGCAGGAAAAAACTGGAAGAGATCGTGATCCCCGCAAGTGTGGAGACGATCGAAGAAGGCGCCTTTGTATTTTGCAGTAATTTAAAAAGAGTTGTTTTGCCCGAAGGGATCAGGAAAATAGGCTCGTACAGCTTTCAGAATTGCGATCGATTGGCTGAGCTGTATATTCCCGCAACCCTGACGGAAATCGAAGACGGTGCGTTTGCCTCTTGCGGCAATCTGGAAATCATCGAAGTGCGGGAAGGAAATCCGATTTTTCACAGCGAGAATAATTGTTTGATCGAAACGCAAACGAAAATATTGATAAAGGGCGGAAAGAACAGCAGTATACCCGACGACGGAAGCGTGCATAAAATCGCTGCCGGCGCTTTTGAAAATTGCGAAGCGCTTGCGTCGATCGATCTCCCGGAAGGGATAACCGCGATATATAGTTGGGCTTTTCGAGGTTGTACAGGATTAAAAAGTATTTTTATACCTGCAAGTGTAGGACATATAAGCGACGCTTTTAGCGGGTGTTCGGGGCTGGAAAGCATTCAAGTGCATCCGGACAACGAAAGGTATCGCGGAATCGGCGACTGTCTGATCGAAACGCGGAGCAAGACCCTGTTGCTCGGTTGCAAAAACAGCGTCATACCGGGGGACGGGAGCGTGGAGATTATCGGAGAAGTGGCGTTTTACAAATGCGGCGGATTGACGGACATTGTGATTCCCGAAGGTGTCAAAGAAATACAGTGGAGCGCGTTCGGCAATTGCTCAAATTTGAAGTCTGTCCGCCTTCCCGATAGCCTAGAAACGCTTGCGGGCAATGCTTTTGCCTGCTGCGGCAGTCTTGAACGAATCGTTATTCCGGAAGGAGTTACAAATATAGAACAATTTTGCTTTATTGAATGCACTGCTTTAAAAGATATTGTCATTCCGAAAAGCCTTAAAAGAGTCGGCTCATTAGCTTTTAGGCAGTGCAATTCGCTTACGGATGTTTACTATGGAGGGTCGGAAGAAGACTGGAAAAATATCGAGCTCGAAGCGTCCTCTTGGGACGAAAGTATCCTGCAAGCGCAGATCCATTACAATCGGACGGGGGATCCCGAATAAACTGCCCGAAGGGCCGGGCCTGTCCGCCATCGTTGCCGCCGGGCGCGGATCTTTGCGCGTGCGGGCCCGGCAGGCGTATGCCTGTCCGCCGCACGCCGCAAAAATTTACCGTTACAGCCGGCCCTGCCGTGCGAACCGGTTTGCTTTTTTAGGGCGATGTGGTATAATGGATGCAACGAAAGAAAAGGGGGTTTAGCCATGCTGGAAAAATACATCGACGCCGCCGTCGGGAACAAAAAGGCGGAAGTCGTTTTGAAGAACGGCAAATTCGTCAATGTCTTTACGGGCGAAATTTGCAGCGGCGATATTGCTTTTGAAGGGGGCAGGATCGTCGGTTTCGGTTCGTACGAAGGGGAAACGGAATACGACATCGCGGGGAAGATCGCCGTCCCCGGCCTGATCGACGCTCACGTCCATATTGAAAGCTCGCAGCTTTCCCCCGAAGAATTTGCCAAACTCGTGCTGCCCCGCGGCACGACGACGGTCATTGCCGACCCGCACGAGATCACCAACGTTTGCGGCATTGCAGGCGCGCAGTATATCGCCGATGCCGTCAAAAATACGCCGCTGGAAGCGAAGGTCATGCTTCCTTCCTGTGTGCCGGCCACTTCGTTCGAAACGAGCGGCGCCGTCCTCACGGGCGCGGATACCGAAAAATACCTCAAAGAGGACTTTATTTACGGCCTCGGCGAATTTATGAACTATCCCGGCGTCGTATTCAAAGATCCCGAAGCGATGCGCAAGCTGGAAGCGGCGCGCATGCTTGGGAAAGTGGTCGACGGCCACGCTCCCGATACGAGCGGCAAGGGCTTGAACGGGTATATCGCGGCGGGCATTTCCACCGATCACGAATGCACCTCTCCCGAAGAGGCGGCCGAAAAGGTCTCCAAGGGCATGTACGTGCACCTTCGCGAGGGTTCGGCTACGCGCAATGTCGCGCAGAACTGCAAAGCGGTCAACGCGGCAAACCTGCGCCGCTTCATTTTCTGTACCGACGACCGCCACGCCGCGGATCTGAAGGCGAACGGCCATCTCGACAATGCGCTCCGCGTTGCGGTGCGGGCGGGCATGGATCCCGTTTGGGCGGTCGTGGCCGCCACTCTCAACTCCGCGGAATGCTACCGCATGTACGGCAAGGGCGCCATCGCGCCCGGCTACGACGCCGATGTCGCCGTATTCGACGATCTGAAAGATTTCCGCTGCGCCATGACCTTTAAAAAGGGCCGGCTGGTGGCGAAAGGGGGCGAAGCTTTGTTTGAAACGGGCGAAAAATATTTGCCCGCGGCAGTCAAAAACACCGTACACATCGGCGATATCTCCGCCGATTCGTTCAAGCTGCGTTTGCGCGGCGGTCGCGCCAACGTCATCCGCATCCTGAAAGGAGGGGTGGTAACGAAAAAAGTCGTGCGCGAAGTGGAAAGCAAGGACGGCGACGTGGTATTGCAGGGGACCGATCTTTTAAAGCTCGCCGTGGTCGAGCGGCATAAAGGCACGGGCAATATCGGGTTGGGGTTGGTCGAAAAATACGGCTTGAAAGGCGGCGCGCTCGCGCTGACCATCGCGCATGACTCGCACAACGTCATCGTATTGGGGGATAATAACGAAGATATGGCCGCGGCGGTACGCGAACTTCGGCGCATCGGCGGCGGAATGGCGGTCGCCGCGCAGGGAAAGGTGCAGTCTCTTCCGCTCGATATCGCCGGGCTGATGAGTTCCCTTCCCGCGGAAGAGTACGTCGCAAAATCGGAAGCGCTGCTCGAAAAGGCATACGCATTGGGCGTTTCACGCGATTATGAAGCGTTTATGAGCCTGTCCTTTTTGGCCCTGCTGGTCATACCCGAATTAAAGCTTTCCGACCGCGGTCTCTTCGACGTAACAAAATTCGATTTCTGCGGCGTCGACGCATAGCGGCCGCGAATCCTTTTTATACGGCGGCGCGGGCCGCGTCAATTGAATAATGCAAAAGGCAGAGGGAACTTTTTACAAAGTTCCCTCTTTTTCGTCAAAAAATGGCGTTTACTGCGCGCGCGGAGGCGTTACAATACAGTGTGAAAAAATCTATGCGGAGTAAAGCAATTGGCACGCAAAATCGTAATCACTTCGGGAAAAGGCGGCGTGGGGAAAACGACGGTCGCCGTAAATTTAGGCATGCGCCTTTCCGCGATGGGCGAGCGCGTGATCCTCGCGGATACCGATTTCGGCCTGAACAACATCGACGTCGTCTGCGGAGTGGAAAACCGCATCTCGTACGATATCGTCGACGCGATCGAGGGGCGCTGCCGCCCCAAACAGGCGCTGGCGCAGCATCCGGAATATCCGAACCTGTTCATCCTTGCCTCCAACCATACCGATCCGAACAAATACATATCCCCGCAGGCCGTGCGCCTGATCCTCGACAATCTCGCGCCTCGCTTCGATTATATCCTCATCGATTCGCCCGCCGGCATCGAGGCGGGCTTTCACCGCGCGGCTTCCTCTGCCGAAGAAGCGCTCGTGGTTACGACGCCCCACATTTCCGCCCTGCGCGACGCGGATAAGGCGATCGCGGTATTAAAAAGTTACTGCCTTAAAAAGATCGACCTCATCATCAATATGGTGCGCGGAGATATGATCGTCGACGGCGAGATCCTTTCCCCGCGCGAGATCTCCGATATCCTCAAAATCCCGCTGATCGGCATCGTCCCGCAGGAAGACGGCGTTTTTTTGGGGGAGCGGGGCAGGACGGGCGCGCAAAAGGCGTTCAAACTGCTCGCCGAAAACGTTGCGAAGGGTACGCGCAAGATCTACAACGTTACCTGCAAGTACAACGGTTTTTTCGGCAGTATCCGCCGAAGCCTCAAAAAGAGTCTGTAACGCTCAGAACAGCAGAAAGTGCGTTCCGGTAACGGCGAGGAATGCCGCGTTTACCGCAAGGTCCGCGAGTGCGAGCGCGGTCAGCGTGAATATAAGGATCTTCTTCGCGCGCTGCGGTATTTTGTTTACGGCCGCATACAGCGGATCCCAAGCCGTGCTCATGCCGAGGGTCAGCAGCAGCCCCCACAAAATCGTCTGGCTCAGGCAAACGTAGCCGCACAGATTATAGGGGCGGTAAGAATAGTCCCACAGCTTCACGCCGCATAATTTATCGAAAAAGAGGGCGACGAAAAATTCCGCAGCCGCCGGAAGCAGGGCCGCAAAGATAAAATAAAGCAGATACAGCCCTGCCGTTGCGGCGATTTTGGGCACGATGCGCAGGCGCGCCGTGCGCTCGTACAGGGGCGCCAGCCTGCCGCCTCGCGGCGTTCCGAGGGCGAAATATACCAAAAGCGCGCTGCTTCCGTAAATGGTGCAAAGCGGTAAGGTGAGAAATCCGCGGTCGGCGAATTCCTGCCAGCGCGCCAGAAAGTAGAGCGTTTCCGCACACCATCCCGCGAAGGATATCAAAAAAAAGAGGAATATGATGTTGTACAGCCGCTCGCTCCCTGCACTTTCTTTCGCCATAATTATGGTATTTGGATTTTTTCGTTCATTATACCGCGCCTGCGGCAGAAGAATGTGAAGGCGAGCAAAAAAGGGAGGAAAATATATGCGAAAACTGACCGATAACGCCGCGCGCGCCCGCCGCGTTTTAGAGCGCGCGAACGCGCCGCTCTCCGACGGCTGCGAACAGATCGTCGCGCGCGAAATCGAGCGTACGCTCGCGGCGTATTTCGAACTTTGCGGCGATATTAAGCTGAAGATCGTACGAACCGATAAAATTTATATTACCGTCGAGGCCGCTGCCGAGGGCGTTAAACCCTTTGGCATCATAGAAAATTGAGTAAAGATACGGCCTTTTGCGCCCACAGGAGGAAATTGCGATATTCCCACATTTTGTCGAGCGTTTTGGGCAAAATACACAATATATTGTACTTTTTTAAAATTGTTGCAAAAGCGACAGTTTTTTTTTGCAAACGTGCTATAATAGTAGCAGACTATTTTTACGAAGAGGGGTGGCAGGATGCAGGTCATCAAAAGAGACGGAACCGTCGTTGGATTCGACAGGGCGAAGATCGCGATCGCGATCGGCAAAGCGAACGCGGAAATGGAGCCGCAGGAACGCGCTTCGGGGGAAGAGATCGAGGCAATCCTTTCCTATATCGAAAGCAAGAAGAAAAAGCGCATGCTCGTGGAAGATATCCAGGATATCATCGAAGAGAAGCTGATGGAGCAGGGGCACTATGCCTTGGCCAAAACGTACATCATCTATCGCTACAACCGCGCGCTCGTGCGCAAGGCGAACACGACGGACGAGGCGATCCTCAGCCTGATCCACAATTCCAACAAGGACGTCATGGAGGAAAACTCCAACAAAAACGCGCTTGCCGCGGCAACGCAGCGCGACCTCATCGCGGGCGAGGTTTCCAAAGACCTCACCAAGCGTATCCTTTTGCCCGAGAAAATATCCAAGGCGCACGAGGAGGGGATCCTTCATTTCCACGACGCGGATTATTTCATCCAGCCCATTTTCAACTGCTGCCTCATCAATATCGGGGATATGCTCGATAACGGCACGGTCATGAACGGCAAGCTCATCGAAAGCCCGAAGAGCTTTCAGGTCGCGTGCACGGTGGTTACGCAGATCATCGCCGCGGTCGCCTGTTCGCAGTACGGCGGTCAGTCGGTGGATATCCGCCATCTCGGCAAATATCTCCGCAAAAGCCGCGAAAAATTCGAAAATCATTTCCGCGCCGCCTGCCCGGAACTTTCCGACGAGGAGGTCAAAAAGCTGGTTGAAGACCGCATTCAGGACGAACTCAAGAGCGGCGTGCAGACCATACAATACCAGATCAATACGCTGATGACGACCAACGGCCAGTCTCCGTTCGTTACCCTTTTCCTGTATTTGGATAAGGACGACGAATATTTGGAAGAAAATGCGCAGATCGTCATGGAGATTTTGCGCCAGCGCTATGAGGGGATCAAAAACGAAAAGGGCGTCTACGTTACGCCTGCCTTCCCGAAGCTCGTGTACGTTCTCGACGAGATCAACTGCTTAAAGGGCGGCAAGTACGATTACATCACGAAGTTCGCTGTCAAATGCTCTTCCAAACGCCTGTATCCCGATTATATCTCCGCAAAGAAAATGCGCGAAATTTACGAAGGGAACGTGTTCAGCCCCATGGGCTGCCGTTCGTTCCTCTCCCCGTGGAAGGACGAAAACGGGAATTATAAATTCGAAGGCCGCTTCAATCAGGGCGTCGTTTCCATCAACCTGCCGCAGATCGGCATTCTCGCCAAGGGCGACGAGCAAAAATTCTGGAAACTGTTCGACGAGCGGCTGGACCTCTGCCGCGAGGCGCTCATGTGCCGCCACCGCGCGCTTTTGGGCACCAAGTCGGACGTGTCTCCCATTCATTGGCAGTACGGCGCCATCGCCCGTCTCGACAAGGGCGAAACCATCGATAAACTTCTCTTCAACGGGTATTCCACTCTGTCGCTCGGCTACATCGGCCTGTACGAGGTAACCAAACTGATGACCGGCGTGCCGCAGACGGATCCGAAAGGGGAAGAGTTTGCCGTGCGCGTCATGCAGCACATGCGCGATAAGACCGATCAGTGGAAGAAGGAAACGGGCCTCGGCTTCGCGCTGTACGGAACGCCGGCAGAATCGCTGTGCTACCGCTTTGCGCGCATCGACCAAGAGCGGTTCGGTACCATCGAAGACGTTACCGACAAGGGGTATTACACCAACTCTTATCACGTCGACGTGCGCGAAAACATCGATGCGTTCAGCAAATTTTCCTTCGAGGCGCAGTTCCAGAAGATCTCTTCCGGCGGCTGCATCTCGTATGTCGAGATCCCGAACATGCAGAACAATCTCGAAGCGATGGAAGAAGTCGTAAAATTCATTTACGACAATATCCAGTACGCCGAGTTCAACACCAAGAGCGACTATTGCCACGTCTGCGGCTTCGACGGCGAGATCATCATCAACGACGACAATGAATGGGAATGCCCGAACTGCCACAACAAAGATCATAAAAAGATGAACGTAACCCGCCGCACCTGCGGATATCTCGGTGAAAATTTCTGGAACCTCGGCAAAACGAAGGAGATCAAAGCCAGGGTGCTGCACCTGTAAAAGAGGTTCTCGGCATTTCTCGCCGGGCTGCCGGCTGCGAAATGCCGAGATTTAAGGGAAAAACCTGCCGACAAGGCGGTATTTTCCCCTCCGCGCGCGATATTTAGGGGCTTTCCTGCTTATAAAATCGCGCGCGTTCACCCTTTTCCCGCAAGCCGAAGCATCGGCAAACAGCGCAGCGCTGCGGAAAAGTGCGGTTTGCGGACGCGCAAGCCAATTATGTTCACGAATTTTTACGAAAAGAGATCGCAAAAATTCCGCGGTTTTCAGGAAAAACCCAACGTTCGCCAACCTGCGTCGGCTCTGCGTTCGGTTTTTCCTCAGTGTCGCTTTTTAAGTGCGCTCAGATTATAGAACGCGACGCACTCACATTTTCTGCCGAAGACGCCGGACGAGCAATCGATTATTTAGATAATTGACTTGCGCGAGTAAAAACCACGTTTTTTGCGAGCGATCTCAAATTGCCGAATACATTCGGCTCAGGGGAAGAGGGTGAATTTGCGGCTTTATGCAATCGTTTGAAGCCCTTAAAATAAGCCGCAAAGAGGGAGAAAACGCCGCAGAAAATGCTGAAAGCGTTTGAACGGCGGTGTCGCCCTCAAAATCGGACGAAATATTTTCGTCAGCTCGAAAAGATTTCGCCGAGGAGTTTTATTATGTTCTATGCAAATATAAAAAAACACGACGTCGCCAACGGCGTCGGCGTGCGCGTTTCGCTGTTCGTCAGCGGGTGTACCCATCGCTGCAAGGGCTGTTTTAACGCGGAGGCATGGGATTTCTCTTACGGCAGCCCTTTCACGAAGCAGACGGAAGAGGAGATTTTGCTTGCGCTTGACCACGAATACATTGCAGGGCTCTCTCTCCTCGGGGGCGAACCTTTCGAGCCGTGCAACCAGCGCGCCTTGTTGCCGCTGCTGCGCGAATTCCGTTCCCGGTATCCGCAAAAAGACGTGTGGTGCTATACCGGCTACACGATGGATGCAGATCTCGCGGCGGGCGGAAAGGCGCATTGCGAGGCGACGGACGAAATGCTCTCGCTGATCGACGTTCTGGTCGACGGCGAGTTCGTAGAGGCGCTGAAGGATCTCAAACTGAAATTTCGGGGTTCGTCCAATCAGCGCATCATCGACGTTCCCGCAACGCTGCGCACCGGCGAGGTCCGCCTTTGGCGCGGCGGCGAGTACCGATAGGGCGGCGCAAAAAAATAATCGACCGAAAGGGGGTAAAGAATATGCAAAAAATCAAATTGAAGATCAAAAAATTATTGCCCGAAGCCAAACTTCCGACGTACGGCAGCGAATATGCGGCAGGGGCGGACCTGTACGCTCTGTCCGAACATGCCGTGCGCATCGGCGCGAACGAAACGGCGATCGTGCATACGGGCCTGGCGGCGGAAATACCCGAAGGGTATGTCGGGCTCATCTATGCGCGCAGCGGCCTCGCGACGAAGAAGGGCCTCGCCCCCGCAAACAAAGTGGGGGTCATCGATTCCGATTATCGGGGCGAGATCCGCGTGGCGCTCCACAATCATTCCAAGTACGAACAGAGCATCGAGCCGTACGAGCGCATAGCCCAGCTCGTGATCGCGCCCTATATTGCGGCCGAATACGAAGAGGCGGAAGAGCTGTCGGAAACGGTGCGCGGCGAAGGCGGGTTCGGCTCTACGGGCAAGTAACCGTATTTTCTTGCGGCTTTTGCCGAGAAATTTAAAAAAAGTCTTGTTTTTACAAAAAAATGCGCTATAATATATAGTAACGAAACAAAAAAGGAGAACGGCATTATGGCAAAGTACGTTTGCAGCGTTTGCGGCTACGAGTACGACGAAGCCGTCGGCGACCCCGATAACGGCATCGCTCCCGGCACGAAATGGGAAGATATCCCCGAAGATTTCACCTGTCCTCTGTGCGGCGTAGGGAAAGACCAGTTCAACGAAGAGTAAAAAAATCCGCGGTTTTCGTGAAAAACCGCGGATTTTTGTTTGACAAACGCTCCGCCGCGTGGTATAGTATAGAAAATTTCCAAACAACTTAAACCGTTGAGGCAGAAGAGTACTTCGAAATCGGGAATGCAAAGAGAGCTTTTGGTCGGTGTAAAAAAGCGGTTCCCCTCGAACGAATGGACTGCCGAGGGCATCTTCGAGCTTGCATTTGCAAGGGTAGCGGATGACGCGCCTTTCGCGTTACAGGAAGGGAATATAACTTTTTCAAAAAAGCGTATTCTTCAATGAGGCGGCACCGCTTTCGCGTTGCCGTGAAATCGGGTGGCAACACGGTTCATTCGTCCCGAACGAGTGAACCGTGTTTTTTTGTTCCCGAAAAAAAGAGCGCTCTTTTTCCGCCGCTTGCGGCGGAATCAAACCGTTATTTGTTTTCCGGAAACGAATATAAATTTTCAGCAAAGAGGTATCGTTATGAAAAAAATTTTTGCCGTCCTTCTGTCGGCTGTGTTGTTGGGCGCCTGTGCCTTCGGCCTTTCCGCCTGCGGAGAAGACGGGCGTTTGAAAGTGCGCGTCCTGCAGTATGCGGAACACGGTTCGCTGGACAACTGTTATGAAGGGATCGTGGAGGGCCTTGCCGAGCGCGGCTACACCGAAGACAAGATCGATATCACGCGTACGAACGCAAAGGGTGTGGATACCGATAATTCCACATACGCAAGTTCGATCATCAACCAAAATCCTGCCGTGGCGGTGGGGATAGCCACTCCTTCGGCGTACGCGCTGGCGACCGCGGCAAAAGGGGATATCCCCGTCGTATTTACCGCGGTTTCCGATCCGACCTCTTCGAGCGCGGACTTTTCGCTGTTCGGCAACGTAACCGGCTCGTCGGATAAACTCCCCGTCGAAAGCCAGCTCAAGCTGATCACCGATTTTTTCAAAGCAAAAGATCCTTCCCGAACAGAATCGGTCAAAATCGGCATTCTTTATACGAGGACGGAAGCCAATTCGGTTTCGCAGATCGCAGAATTCCAATCGCTTGCCGCGCAGTACAACGCGGAGATCATAACCGCGCCCGTCGATACGGCGACAGACATTCCCTCCGCGATCGAATCGATCATCGGGCAGGTGGACTGTTTCAATAACCTGACGGACAACAACGTCGTGCAGAATCTGGCAACCCTTCTCGACAAGGCGGACGGCGCCGGGAAGCCCGTGTTCGGCAGCGAGATCGAACAGGTCAAAAACGGCTGCATTGCCAGCTGCTCGCTCGATTATGTAGAGCTCGGCAAACAGACGGGGTATATGATCGCAGATATTCTCGACGGCAAGAGCGCGGATGAAATCGACTTTTTGTATCTGACCGACGGCTATACCGTCGACTACAACGCAGCGGTCATGAGCGAACTGCAATTCACTCTGCCCGCGGGATATGAAAGCGCGAACAGCGTTACGGAACAATAAAGTTTACAGCCAAAGGAGTGCGCCATGTTTTTTCTGAACCAGACGAGCACGATCCTTCAGATGGGGTTTATTTATGCCATCGTAGGGCTCGGCGTGTATATAACGTATAAGATACTCGATTTCCCCGATCTTTCCGTAGACGGGACTTTCCCGCTCGGAGGCGTGGTATTCGCGGTACTTCTCACGGCGGGCTGTCCGTGGGCCGTCGCCATGATCGCCGCGTTCGTTGCGGGCGCGGCGGCGGGGCTCGTAACGGGGCTTCTGCACGTAAAACTGAAGATCAACGGGCTTCTGTCGGGCATCATTACCATGACGGCGCTCCTCTCGGTCAATTACCTCATCGCAGGCGGGCCGATGGTCTCCTTTTCGCAGGAATCCACGCTTCTCAGCAACGGTTTCCTGAGCGGGCTTCCGCGCACGGCGGCAAACTTTATGCAGGCATTCTTTATCCTGCTGTTTGTCATCCTGTGCAAAGTGCTTCTCGACCTGTTCCTGAAAACGAAATGCGGCTTTTTGCTGCGCGCCACGGGCGACAATCCGCAGCTCGTTACCCAAACGGGCAAAAATACGGATAATTACAAGATGCTCGGCCTTTCGCTTGCAAACGGGCTGGTTGCCCTCGCCGGCAGCCTGTACTGCCAGTACGGCTCGGTGTACAATTCCAGCATGGGTACGGGCACGGTCGTCATTGCGCTCGCATGCGTCATCATCGGCTGCGTCATCGCCAAACATATCCGTATCATGGCGAACACGACCGGCGTCGTGATCGGCGCGCTGCTCTATTATGCGATCCTCTCGATCGCGATGCTGCTTCTCGGAAGCGACTATACGAAACTCATCGTTGCCGTTCTGTTCGTCATCGTCCTGCTGTTCGACAGCGGCCTCATCGGGCGGAAGCTGAAAAATCTCTTCCGTCGGGAAAAAAGGAAAAGTGCGGAGGGAGACAACCATGCTTGAACTGAAAGGGATACGGAAGGTATTCAACAAAGGCACTCCCGACGAATCCGTACTGTTCGACGGCTTTGATTTTTCGGTGCGGGAAGGCGAATTCGTCTCCATTGTCGGCTCGAACGGTTCCGGCAAAACGACTCTTTTAAATCTCGTAAGCGGATCGGTGCTTCCGGACGGCGGAAAAATTTTCCTCAAAGGGGAAGATATCACCGACCAAAAGGAATTTGTGCGCGCGCGCCGCATCGGCCGCGTGTTTCAGGATCCTTCGCTGGGCGCGGCGAACGGCATGACGATCGCGGAAAATATGGCGATCGCCGAGAATAAGGGCAGGGCGTACGGGCTCTCCGCAGGGCTGAATAAAAAGCGCGTCGCCGCTTACCGCGACATATTGCATCCGCTCGGCCTCGGGCTGGAAGACCGCATGAACGTGCCCGTCGGGGCGCTTTCGGGCGGGCAGAGGCAGGTCCTCGCCCTCACCGTGGCGACCATGACGCCCATCGATCTTCTGCTTTTGGACGAACATACGGCGGCGCTCGATCCGAAAACGGCGGAGCAGACCATGGCGCTTACCGACCGCATCGTCCGCGAGAAAAAGATCACGACGCTGATGGTTACGCACAACCTCCGCTTTGCCGAGCAGTACGGAACGCGGCTGTGCATGTTCGATAAAGGGCATATCGTTCTGGACGCGGCGGGCGAAGAGAAAGCGCAGAAGAAGGTGGAAGACCTCCTCGCGCTGTTCAACGAAATTTCCATCGAATGCGGGAACTGAGCGCACAGGCGTTCGCATTCGGTCATAAAAATACGACGGCGGAGGGAGCCTGCATCTGCAGGCTCCCTCCGCCGCTTGTTCATAGCGCTTTGCCGGCCGCGGGCGCGGCCGGCCTTGAAATTTTGCCGCAGACTCTCTTTTTATCGAAAGAAGTTTTCCGCAGCCGTAAAAGTTTCGGTTTGATTGTTTTTGTTCCCTCCGGATCCTAAGACCGCCGGTTCAGTTTCCGCTCTGCTGTTGCGCGAATCGCGCCGCACCGATCAGTCCCGCGTCGTTCCCGAGGGAGGCCGTAAGCAGTTCGACGGGCGCGTATTTCGTGCCGCCGTACAGTTTTCGGCTGACCGCCCTGCGCAGGGGGACGAGCAGGGTATCGCCCTGCGCGCACACGCCGCCTCCCAATACGATCGCGTTGGGGCGGAAGATGTTCGCGAGGTTTGCGACCCCCTCCGCCAGATAGCCGATATAATTTTTTACCACTTTCTGCGCCGTTCTGTCGCCCGCGGCCGCGCCGTCGAAGGCGGTTTTGCCGTTCACGTCGTCGATATTCGGGCATATTCTCCACAGCGCGCTTTCCTTATCCTTTTCCATCGCGCGCTTTGTCTGGCGGATGAGCGCCGTTGCCGACGCGTACGCCTCGAAGCATCCTCTGCGCCCGCAGGTGCATTTTTCGCCTCCCATGCGGATCACCGTATGTCCGATCTCCGCGCCCGCCGAGCGGTTGCCCTCGAACAGCTTGCCGTCGAGCACGATGCCGCCTCCGACGCCCGTGCCGAGGGTTATGAAGACGCTGGAAGGGTATTTTTTCGCCGCGCCGGCAAAACTTTCTCCCACCGCCGCCGCGTTCGCGTCGTTGGTAACGAATACGGGGATGCCCGCGTATTGCCGCACTTCCGCCGCAAGCGGCACTTTGTTCCATCCCAAATTGTTATTGTACATGATCACGCCGCGCGCGCTGTCGATAATGCCGGGCGAGCCGATCCCCGCGGCGCGGATATTTTCAATGCCGATATCCGCGCGGCCGGCAAGGTCGAGCACGAGCTTTGCCATGTCCTTCGCGATTTCGCCGTAAGGGCGTTCGCGGCCGGTGGGAACTTGATCCTTTATCAAAATATTCCCGCTTTCGTCGACGATCCCGGCCTTGATAAAGGTTCCGCCCAGATCGATTCCTGCATAATATTTCATGATTTTCCTCCTGATCTGCGAGATTGAACGCTCTGCGCCGTCGGCAAAGCGTTTTTCTATCGGGGGCATACCGCCGCGCTTTCGGGGCGGTCGGTAAGAATGATCTTTGCGTCGCCGTCGAGGGTGAAGGATTCGCCGCAGGGCACAAAAAAGCTGTCTCCCGCGCCGAAAGCCGTGCCGTCCGCTTTCCCGCTGCCCGAAAGCACGGTGATCGCCGTAAAGGAACCGTCGTTCCTTTCTTCGAATTTTCCCTTTAATACCAGTTCGCGGCAGCGGAAGTAGCGGCACTCGGTCAAAAGCCGTACCGTTCCGCCCGCGCAAGGAAGGGGAGAGCCGCTTCCCGTGCGGTCCTGAAATACGGAAAAATCGATCACGTCCGCCGCTTTTTCAACGTGGAGCTGTCGCGGTTTTCCGTCCGCTCCGAGGCGGTTGTAGTCGTAAACGCGGTAGGTTACGTTGCTGCTCTGCTGGATCTCGCAGATCACGCAGCCTTTTCCGATGGCATGCACCGTTCCGGCGTCGATGCGGTAGCATTCGCCTGCGTGCACGGGGATAAAGTTGAGGCATTCCTCCACCGTTCCGTCCTTCACTTTTTGCAGAAAAGTTTCTTTATCCACCGCTTTGCGAAATCCGCAGTAAATGCCCGCGCCCTCGTCCGCCTGTACGATGTACCACATTTCCGTTTTGCCGTTGTCGTTTTCGTATCTGCGGGCGTATTCGTCGTTCGGATGCACCTGCACCGAAAGGTTCTGCGCGGCGTCGATGAATTTTACGAGCACGGGAAGTTCGCCGCCCGCGCGGCACACCGCTTTCGGGTGTTCGCGCAGGTATTGCGCCAGAGTTCCTCCCGTTTTCAATCCGCTTTGTCCGTCGGGATGCACCGAAACTTCCCAGCTTTCGCTGATCTTATTTCCGCCGTTGTCGCGGCCGAAGAGCTTTTTGAGTTTATATCCTCCCCATATGTAATCTTTGAGGACGGGAATCAGTTGGATCATGTCTGCCTCCGCAAGTATGTCGTTTCAAAAATTATAGCATAAAACCGCCGCGCATGCAATGATATTTTAAAAAAAACGTTTTTTCGCAAAAATTTCTGCGCGGCCGTTTCCGAACGGCTTGCTTTTCTTTTCCGAATCATATACAATGATTCGGAAAGAATTTTTGGCGGAAAACGATTATGCGGAACAAGAGCGGAAGCGCCGCCCTGCGGTTTGCCGAACAGCTTGCCTATGCGGCGCTCGGCGCGGCCGTGGGCGTCGCGGCAGGCGCGCTTGGCGGATTGTTCGGCGCAGGGGTCGAGCATCTGAGCGCGTTCGGGATGAAATATTTTCAGATATATGTATGGTTTTTGCCGGCGGCCGGGCTGTTTACGGCGGCAATTCTGCGCATGAGCGGCAGGAATGCGGCGCTCGGTATGCGGGCGCTGTTCGAGGCAAGCCGCGGCGAACGGGACGTCTTTCCGCTGCGCAATGCGGCGGTCCAGTTTGCGGGTACCTGGTGCGCGCACCTGTTTTGCGCCAGCGTCGGAAGAGAGGGCGCCGGCGTGCAGATCGGTGCGGCGGTAGGGGGCGCCGTAGGGAGGGCGGTCCCGCTGCGCGGGGCAGACCGCATTTTGCTCGTGGCCGGTATGGCCGCGGGATTTTCCGCATTATTCAAAACGCCCGTCGGCGCTTTGTTTTTCGCGTTGGAAGTTACCGTCGTCGGCGGTCTGCGCCTGCGCGCGCTCGTCGCTTCCCTGTTCGCTTCGTTTGCGGCATATTTTACCGTCCTCCTGTTCGGTTTTGCGCCCGCCGCGGTCCCCGTTTCTTTCGATTTTGCCTTAAGCGTCCCCGTGTTTTTCCGCCTGTTCGCGTTCGGCGCGCTGTGCGGTATCGCGGGTTTTGTCTTCTGCACGGCGCGCAAATATATGTCGGCCTTTTTTGAGGCCGCAATGCCGAACCGATTCGTGCGCGCCGCCGCGGCGGGGCTGCTTTTGGCGGCGCTGTTATATCTGAGCGGCGGGCGCTATTCGGGGCTCGGCACCAACCTCATCGACGCGGCGTTTGCCGGCGGGTCGGTTTGGTACGATTGTTTGGTCAAACTTCTCTTTACCGCCGCATTTTTATCCGTCGGTTTTGTCGGCGGCGAAGTAACCACGCTGTTCGCGGCGGGGGCATGCCTCGGCGCGTCGGCAGGCGGTTTGCTGGGGATCCCCGTACAGGCGGCCGTCTGCCTCGGCTACGTCGCCGTGTTCGGCGCGGCTACGAACACACTGCTCGCGCCCGCCATTATCGGCTGCGAACTGTTCGGCGGCGCCTCTCTCCCGTTTATGGCGGTCGTCTGCCTTGCGGCGTACCTGTTCAATTTCGGCCGTTCGGTATACAACCAAAAGGTGCAGGAAACGGTAGGCGAAGCGGTTGCGGCGGGTATCCGCCGCCGCAAAAAAACTCTTTTGCCCCTCCCGCGGCGGCTGTATTGATTGCATTTCTCGCAAAGATATAGTATACTGAAACCATGAGCACTCTGTTCGACTTAAAACCGTTCGCGCATAGGCGCGTATGCGTCGCCCTGTCGGGCGGGGGCGATTCGGCGGCGCTCTTTCATTTTATGGCGGAAAACGCAACGCAATATCGCATCGCCTTGTCCGCGGTCAACGTAGAACACGGCATCCGCGGCGAAAGTTCGCGGGCCGATACCCGTTTCGTGCAGGAACTTTGCGCGCGCCGCGGCGTGCCCCTATATTGTTTTGCGGTGAACGTACCCGCGCGTGCGAAGGAGCGCGGCGAGGGCGTGGAAGAAGCCGCCCGTCGCTGCCGCGGCGAAATTTTTGCCAAACTGTTGGCGGACGATCGGGCGGACTGTATCGTTACCGCCCATCATGCGGGCGACAATGCCGAAAGCGTCCTGTTCAATCTCTTCCGCGGTTCCGCGCTGACGGGCGCGGGCGGCATCCGCGCGTATATCCCTGCGGAAGAATTTATCGCCCGTTTTCTGCCCGAAGGATCGGCCGCCGCACGGGATCTGCACGGGAAGGGCGTTTTCCGACCGCTCTTGGCCGTCCCGAAGGACAGGATCCTGCAATATCTGCGCGAAAATCATCTGGAATGGCGGGAGGACGAAACCAACGCCGATACCGCCTATACCCGCAATTTTCTGCGAAGAGAGATTTTGGCCGAGGCGGAAAAGGCTTTTCCCGAAGCGGAAAGCCGCCTGTACGATTTTTCGCGCGCCGCGCGCGAAGACGACGATTTTTTATATTCTCTGACCGACGCATACTATGAAGAGGGGGAGGAATGCCGCATCGGCGATGCGCCCAAGCCCGTGTTTCTGCGCGCCTGCGTCCGGGCCCTGAAGCATTTCGGGGTACACAGCGACTATACGCGCGCAAATCTGGAAGATATCTTTGCCCTTACGCAGGGCGAAAACGGGAAAACGATCGATCTCCCGCAGGGGCTGCGCGCCGCCCGCGATTACGGCAGAGTGGCGATCTATCGGCCGCAGGGGGCGCCTCTGCGCGAATACCCGTTCGCCGCGGGAGATTTCGAATTCGGGTGCCGCAGGGTAAAGGTTCGCCGCGGAGAACAGGGAGAGCCGAACGGCTCCGTAATCGGGCGCACGCTGTTTTTGGACGGGAACAAACTTCCCGCGGGGAGCGTTCTGCGCCTGCGCCTTCCGGGCGACGTGTTCGAAAAGTTCGGCGGCGGTACAAAAAAGCTCAAAGAATATCTCATCGATAAAAAAATACCGCGGCGCGAAAGAGATCTTTTGCCCGTCTTGGCATGCGGAAGAGAGATTTATGCGATTTGCGGCGTCGAGATCTCCGAAAAAGTCCGCGTTGACGGCTTCGGAGCGCCGGGAGAGAAAACAACGGATCCAACGGTCTATACCGTTTCATTATTTACCAAAGGAGAAGAATAACATGCATCAGGATGTACAGAGCATCATGTTTTCCAAAGAACAGATCGAGCGGCGCATCGGCGAATTGGCGGCGCAGCTCAGCCGGGAATATGAAGGGAAAACGCCCCTCATGGTGGGGATACTGAAGGGCAGCATCATGTTTTACGCCGATCTTTTGCGCGCGATGACCATTCCGGTCGAGATGGATTTCATGGCGATATCGTCGTACGGCGCGGGCGCGAAGTCTTCCGGCGAGGTCAAACTGATCAAAGACCTCGACCGCAAGATCGAGGGCCGCCACGTGATCATCGTGGAAGATATCATCGATTCGGGCTACACCCTTTCCTATTTAAAGCGCATGCTCTACTCGCGCCGCCCCGAATCGGTCAAGATCTGTGCGCTTTTGGATAAATACAGCCGCCGCGTCGTGCCCATCGAAGCGGACTATAAGGGCTTCGACTGCGAAGACGAGTTCGTCGTCGGCTTCGGGCTGGACTATGCGGAACGGTACCGCAATCTGCCGTACATAGGCATTTTAAAGCGGAGCGTATACGAAAAATAAGAAAGTACGTCAAAGCAGAGCCCTGCAAAAACAGTCAGAACATCCGAAAACAGAAAAGGCCACCGGCAAAGCCGATGGCCTTTATTGTATTTTGTTCCGTTTTGAATTACTGTTTTTCGGGGTTCATCATCGCGTCGGTATAGCGGCGGAAGATCTCTTCGGAATCGCCGTCGGCGATCATGCGCCCGCGTTCGATCCAAATCGCGCGTTCGCACAGGTCGCGCACCGAATCGCTGTGCGATACGATGAGGAAGGTCAGTCCCTTTTTTTTGAGTTCGGTCAGTTTATCGTAACATTTTTTCTGGAACGCCATGTCGCCCACGGCGAGGATCTCGTCGATGAGCATGATCTCCGCTTCCATGTTGATGGCGATGGAAAAGCCGAGCCTTGCCAGCATGCCCGAAGAATAGGTCTTCACGGGCGAATAGATAAAGTCGCCCAGCTCCGCGAAGTCGAGGATGTCCTGCAGCTTCGCGTCGATCTCTTTTTTGGTGTATCCCATGATCGCCGCATTCAGGTAGATGTTTTCCATCCCCGTCGCGTTGCCGTCGAATCCGGCGCCGAGCTGCAAGAGGGGAGATATGCGCCCGTAACTGCGCGCCCGCCCCGCCGTCGGCTTTAAGATACCCGAAACGATCTTTAAAAGGGTGCTTTTTCCCACGCCGTTGCGGCCGATCACCGCCACGGCCTCGCCGCGGTAAATTTTAAAGCTGATATTTTTCAGACAGACGAATTTTTCGCGCTTGAGGTCCCCCTTGAACGCGCGGACGACCAATTCTTTCAGCGAATCGACGCCCACCTCATACTTGGTGAACTTCATCGTAACGTTTTCCACGTCGAGCAGGCACCCGTCCGCAGGCTGTTTTTCTCTCTTCATACGTCCCTCACAATTTGGCCGCGATCTTGTTCCGCACGATCGTCATGAACAGATAACCGATCAAAAACGCGCCGATGCCGAACGCATAACATACCAAATGTTGCCATGCCGTGGGCATGATGCCCGACAATATGTCGCGGAAATAATTTACGTAATGGTACATAGGGTTCAGATTCATGAACCGCTTTACCGTTTCGTTCCCCAAACGGTCGATGGTATAAAAGAGCGGGGTCAGGTAGGTCCAAAGGGTCAGGATCACCGAATAGATATGTTCGAGGTCGCGGAAAAATACGTACAGAGCGCTCAGAAAATAGGAAAGCCCCAAAGAAAAGAGCATCACCGCGGGCAGCAGTACGATCGTCATCACGATGTGCCAGGTAAACACGTATTTTCCGACCGCTAAGCGGAACAGCGCCACGATCAGGAGCGCGATAAACGAAAATCCGAACGTAACCATCGAAGAGAGCACGTTCGCCGTCGGGAACAATCCGATGGACACCTTCGTTTTCTGCAGCATATCCTGCTGCTGAACGAGGCAGGGGAGCGACCCCGAAGTAGAGGCGCGCATGATGTTGAAAATGATATTGCCCGACAGGATATACAGAGGATAGTCGAGGGTAATGCTCGGGTCGCTGCCGAACAGGGAAGAAAAGACGAAGGCCATAACCGCCATATTCAAAAGCGGGTTCAGAATCGTCCACAATACGCCGATAAACGAGCGGTAATATTGATTTTTGATATTTCTCCGGACGAGCAGGGTCAGAAGATACCCTTGCTGTGCCAGCCTTTTCGTCTTTTTTTCTCTCTCCATTCCGCTTCTCCGTTTTACTCTCACTGCGGGCAAGGCCGTCCCGCTATAGTAGTATGCCCGATTTCATTCTCCCCGATACTGTAGGGCGATTCCCGCCTTTTTTAAGGTGCGGTCATAAAAAGCAGTCAGTCTGTCCGCTTCGCGCCCGATGTCGAATCCGGCCGAACGCAGCTTCTCTGCCGCGTTCCCGGCGCGCGCATGCGCCTGAAGGAGCGCTTCCGCCCAAACGTCGGCGTCGAGCGGCAGGAACGAACCGTTTCCGCACACGTCCGCTTCCCGCGCGATTTTATCCGAAAACAGGCAAAAAAGCCCCGAAGCCTGCGCCTCCACGCCCACGACGGGGAATCCCTCGTACAGAGACGGCAAACAAAACGCGTCTGCGGCGCTGTACCAAAGGGCAGGGTCGCCCGGCGGCACCCAAAGCACGTCTTCGGAAATTTGCAGCGCTTCGGCGCGGGCGGCCAGTCCCTCTCTCTGCGGACCGTCGCCCATCAGGGCGAGTTTTATGGGAACATGATTGCTCTTCGCGCATGCGCGCGCGAAAGCTTCCAATAAAAAGAAAAGGTTTTTCTGCGGCACGAACCTGCCGACGAACAGGAAAATTTTTCCCTTCAAGCCGAGTTTGCGCTTCGCGTCCGCATCGTAAGAAAATCGATTCAGTTCAATCGCGTTGCGGAGGATAAAAGCGCCGTCTGCGCGCTTTCCGTACAAATTCTCTGCGGCATATTCCCCGCACGCCGCGATATCCGTTGCGCATTTCGCGGCGAACGGCCGCAGGATTTTTTTGACGATGTAATGATCGGACTGCCGGTCGAAGGTGCTGTGCGCATGGCATATGCGCACGGGAACTCCCGCGCTTTTTGCCGCGCGGAGCGCAAAGGCCGACAAAGTCGTCAAATGCGAATGCGCGATCGCATATCCGCCCGCCTGCAAAAGTTTTTTCAGCGCCGGCACCGCTTTCCAAAAAGCGCCGTCGAAAGGCGGAATGGTAAATACGCGCGCCGCAGGGTCGAGCTCTTTCAGCCTTTCATCCAAAGCGGAGGGCCCGTACGTGAAGAAATCGAAGCGATACCTGCTGCGGTCCATGTGCGAATAATAATTCATCACACAGGAGACCACGCCCCCCATCCGCGCGTTGCCGACGATCTGCGCGGCCTTGATGCGGCCGTCTTCGGCCGGCGATAAAGCAAACCGCCCCATGACCGTTTACGAAAGCGTCGAGGGGCGGAGATGCGCCGCCGTTTCCGGCTGTACGGTGTAGCGGCGTTTCACTTCGCGTTTCAAGTGCCTGTATTCCTGTTCGGTTACCGGCCGCAGGAAGCGTTTCTCTCCCAAAAATACGACGCCGACCGTCTTTACGATGATCTTAATGTCCATCCAGGGGGATGCGTGCATCGCGTAATATACGTCATAGTATTTGCGGTCTTTCATGTCGAGGTGGCCGTTCCCGTATACTTGTCCGAGTCCCGTAAGACCCGGCCGAACCTCAAATTTAACCGTTTCCCACTCCTCGTAATCGCTGTCGTATACCGGCAGCAGGGGGCGATAAAGCACATGTCGCCGCGCAGTATGTTGAACAGCTGCGGCAGTTCGTCGATCTTAAATTTGCGGATAAATTTCCCCACTTTCGTAAGGTTTCCGTTGTTGTCCTTGATAACGGGATGGTTTTTATCGAACGATACTTGCGTGCTCTTCATAGAGCGGAACTTATAGCAGTTGAATTTTTTGCCGCCGGCTCCCGTCCTTCTCTGTTTGAAAATGATCTTGCCGCCGTCCTCCGCCTTGATGGCGATGGCTACCCCGATAAATACGGGGGAGAGTATTACGACCCCGATCAGCGCGAGGAAAAAATCCGCGGCATATTTAAATTTTATATAAGCGTTGTTCATGATCTGTGTTCACCTTCCGCACCCATTGCGAAACGGGGCTTCCGACTGCCCCTGTTATGATTCTCAAATTTTTTCTGTAAGATGCATTATAGCATATTCAAAATAAACATGCAAATAAAATTGTCGATATTTTCGAATTTATGCGAAAAAACATATTGCCGTTCTCTCTAATTTTATATGCGCGTACGGGCGGGCGCTCATTGCGGCGGCTGAAATCGTTGTCCGGCGCCGTGTTTTGGGCCGCCGCAGCGAGATAAAAATTACAAATCGTTATAATGCGGCGCTTTTTCTTAAACTTCCGTGCCATTATGCACCCAAAGGTTGATACGTTCGTAAGCTTTCTGTGAAATCCGCGCAAAAAATCCGAGAAAAAAGGTAGGCGCGCGTTTTTTTCCGCAGTTTCTTTACAATCGCCGCTTTCGGTGCTATAATTATACCGCAAAACGCCCGTGCGGGCGCGGCGAAAAGGCGGACCGTTGCAGGCAAAATGTTTGTTCGGCCGCCGTAAGCGCCTTGTGCAGGCAAAAAAATTCAACGTACACGGAGAAAACAAGGTATGCGTTATGCAATTTACGGCGCGGGGGCAATGGGCACGGTGCTCGGGGCTTTCATCGCTCGTTCGGGCATCGATATCGATCTGATAACCCGAAACGAAGAGCACGTAGCCGCGCTGAAAGAACACGGCGCCAAAATCACGGGAACGGTAGAATTTACGCAGAAGGTAAACGCTCTCCTTCCCTCCGAAATGCAGGGGCGATACGATGTGATCGTTTTAATGACAAAGCAGCGCCAAAACGCGGAAATCGTCTCTTTTTTAAAGGACTATCTGGCGGAGGACGGCGCGCTCTGCACCTGCCAGAACGGCCTTCCCGAACCGAAGGTCGCCGGGATCATCGGCGCCGACCGAACGCTCGGCTGCGCGGTTGCCTGGGGCGCGACCTTCCACGGCAGAGGGGTATCCGAACTCACGTCCGAGCCTTCCGCGCTCACGTTTTCTCTCGGCGCTTTCGGGAAGGGAAATCGCCTGCAGGAAACGAAGCGCCTGCTCGAATGTATGGGCAGCGTAACCGTCGAAGAGAATTTTATCGGCGCGCGCTGGTCAAAACTTCTCATCAACAGCGCCTTTTCCGGCCTTTCGACGGTTACCGGCGCTACATTCGGCGAAATCGCGAAGAACAAACCCATGCGCAGGGTGGCTCAGCGCATCATCAAGGAATGCATCGACGTCGCGAAAGCGGCGGGGATCCGTGTAGAACCCGTGCAGGGGCACCGAATCGACCGCCTGTTCGACTACAAGGGGCCGATCAAACGCGCCGTATCGTTTGCGCTCATTCCCGTCGCAATGAAAAAGCATGCCCGCCTGATATCGAGCATGCTGCAGGATCTGCGGCACGGGAAGCCGTGCGAGATCGATTTTATCAACGGCGTCGTCTGCGAATACGGCGAAAAATACGGCGTGCCGGCGCCCTTCAATATGTGCACCGTCCGCCTCGTCCATGAGATCGAAAAGGGGATCCGCACCATCTCGCCGGAAAATATCCGCGAATACGACCCGATGTTGCGCTGACCGCCTCTCAAACAAGCCGAAAGGGCGCCGCTTTCTGCGGCGCCCTTTCGTAATCTTCGGTCTGCGTCAGGTTTTCGGCGGGACGTCGGCCCCGTTTTGTTGCGAAACCTCTTCGGTTTCCGCCTCCGCAGCTGTTGCGGGGCGTGCGTCGCGCACGCGCGTGCGGTTGATTTCGCGGACCCGTTCCGTGAAGGGGAGAGGAGAAGGGCGCCGCCGCAGGCTTTCGGTAACGCGCGCCGTAACCAGCGCGTAGATGCAGAAGATGGGCACGGCGCCGAGGTTTGTTTCCAAAAGGGAATTGACGGCGAGCGTCATAAGTTTGTCGTACGCGGAAAGCAGCTCCGAACTCCGTATTCCGCCGAGCAGCAGGGCGCATTCCCATGCGAACTGCACGAGGATCCCGATCGCGAGGATCCATGGCAGGGGCAGGCGCTTTTCGCGGTCATTCTGCCGCAGGTTGTACACGATCGCCGCCCCGTAGGAAACGGCGAGGATGAGCGCCATATATCCGTGGTAAGCCCCCGTCGTACGGCGGATGGTGATGACGGGGAAATTCCCGCCGAACGTCTGCGCGATCATGGGCGCGGCCAGCCACCAGACGCAGATGAGCAGCGACCATTCGAACAGCCGCCTGTCTTTGCGCATCCAAAGCCAAAGCCAGGCAAAATTCGTTATGCCGTAGCTCATCGACATCCACAAAATCACCCAGAAAAGGCTCCCTCCCTCGATCGAGCGCGTACCGAGCAGCAGGTGAAAGATTCCGTAATCCACCAACATATACAATATGCCGCCCGCCAAAGCGAACAGCAGCGTCAGGTATCTTTTGTTCCAAAAAAGAAGCGCGAAAAAAAATACCAAAAAGGCTATATCGAGGTAAATATAGAGGGTGTTGAACGACCTCTGCGCAATGATTTCCATGGGCATCCCCCTGCACGACGATCCATTGTTTTGTCATGTATTTTCATTACAACAGTTTACAGAAAAGCGCGCGTTTTGTCAACCGTATGAGGGCAAAAAATAAAACCCGCGCAAACGGGCTCAGCCGTTTCCGCGGGTTTCCGTACCGCTGTTCCGCCTTTCTTTTACCGTTTGGCGGCGTTTTAACGCGCGCAGCCCGTCTGTCCGGGCGATCGTCTGCGTCAGATCGATCTCGTTTCCCTCTTCGTCGAGGGGAGGGCAGGGCACGAAAACTTTTTTCCCGAACCCCTTTGCGATCTTCCTCTCAAAAAACTCGACGATGAGATTCACGAAGATGCTCCACAGCAGGAAGGGGATGGAAATGCAGGCCATTACCAGCGAGAATACGTCCGCCGTATGAACGGCGGAGAGCACGAAGCCGAGCGAGATCGCCGAACAAACCAACTGTATGGAATACTTCGCTACCTTGATAAAGCGGTGCAGCTTCGGGCGGGGCGCGTCTTTGAGGTTGATCCGGTAACTCAAAAAGGTTACCGTAGCCGACAGAACGAGCGCGATCCCGATCAGGCACAGCAGGACGATGCCGAGCGCCGTACCGAAGGTCAGGTAATAATACAGCGCGTACACGGTGTAGGCGGCGTAGCCTGTCAAAAATATGCAGCTGAGGATAAACCTCGATTTTTTGATTTTCGTCTTAAATCCCATAGCTATATAATCATACACCCAAAAGCGGAATTTGGCAAACGTTTTTGCGGTGCACCCGCCCGAAGCGCCGAACGGTCTGCATAAAACATCCGCAAAACGGTAAAATGTGCCGCCGTTTCGCACGGCAATCGATTTGCCTTTTCATTCGGATTGTGATATAATAATGAAATCAACGCCGAAATCGACAAAAATACCTTTTTTTCGCGCGAGGGGATTTGCTTTGAAGACGTCTGTATATCCGAGCGAATATTTCGACCCCGCGTCCACTCTCGGGTGCGGTCAGGTATTCCGCTTTGCGGCGTCGCCGGAAGGGACGCTCGTATTTTCCGGCGCTAGGGCGTGCCTGCTGCGCAGGGACGAGCGGGGCACGTCGGTAACCGCGGAAGAAGGGGATGCGGATTACTTTTTTCGCTATTTCGATCTCGCGCGCGATTACGGCGCGGTCCGGGCGCGCATCTGTGCGCTGGGTATCCCCCGTCTCAGCCGTGCGGCGGCGTTCGGCAGGGGGATACGCATCCTCAACCAGGAACCTTTCGAGACGGCCGTCTCGTTTATCCTTTCGCAAAACAACAACATTCCCCGCATACGCGCGACTCTTTTCCGTCTCTGCGAGGCTTTGGGAGAAAAGCGCGTTTTCCGCGGATGCGAATATTACGCGTTCCCCTCTCCGCAGAAGATGGCGGAACGGGACGAGGCGTTTTACGCATCCATCGGGTGCGGCTACCGCGCCCGCTATCTGACCGCCGTATCGAAGTATGCCGAGCGCGGAGAGGACCTTTCGGGGCTTGCGACGGCGCGGCTCAGGGAGCGGCTCCTTTCGCTGCCCGGCGTGGGGAGAAAGGTGGCGGACTGTATTTTGCTGTTCGCATATCACCGCACGGATGCTTTCCCCGTCGATACTTGGGTCGAAAAGGCGTACCGGGAACTGGGCGGAAGGGTCCGCGGGCGAGAAAAGATCGCCGCCGAACTTGAAAACAGGTTTCAGGATCTGAGCGGCTATATACAGCAATATCTCTTTTACTATGAACGGGAAGGAGGAAATTAAAATGGCTTCCATAACCATCGACGAAACGCTATGCAAGGGCTGCGGCCTGTGTGCGAACGCCTGTCCCAAGAAGGTCATTTCTCTGAGCGAACACCGCATGAATGCGAACGGGTATTTCGTTGCCGAAAAAGTCAATCCGCAGAATTGTATCGGCTGCGCGTTCTGCGCCATCATGTGCCCGGACTGCGCGATCGAAGTGGAGAAATAGGCGGCTCGGCGAAATCTTTTCGGGCGGACGAAAATATTTCGTCCGATTTAGAGGGCGACACCGCCGAGCGCCGCTTGAAAAGCGGCTGTGCGGCGTTTTCTCCCTCTTTGCGGCTTATAGCAGGGGCTCCGAACTATTAAACAAAGCCGCAAATTCACCCTCTTTCCGTAAGCCAAAGCGTCGGCAAATAAGGGTGCGCTGCGGAAAAGCGCGGTTTCCCTTGCGCGAGGGAATTATCTAAAATAATTTGCTGCGCGTCCGGAAACGACGCTTTTCGGAAAGCGCCCTCAATTTGCGCGCCAAGCGCCTCTGGCGGAAAAGGTGAATGCCGCGTTTTCTATAATGGAGAGCACCTAAAAATAACGCGGCAGAGGAAAAATCGAACGCCGAGCTATCCGCTTTTTCAAAGCGGCGGCTACGCCAAAGTTTTTCCTGAAAATCACGGAAAATTCGTGAACTCTTTTCACGAATTTTCGTGAACAAGGTTTTGGGAGGTTTTTATGTCTAAAATTTTATTGCACGGAACAGAGGCGATCTGCGAAGGCGCGCTGCGCAACGGCTGCCGCGCGTTCTTCGGGTATCCGATCACGCCGCAGAACGAAGTTCCCGAATACATGTCGGTAAAAATGCCGCAGGTAGGCGGCGCGTTCGTGCAGGCGGAGTCGGAAGTCGCCGCCATCAACATGGTATACGGGGCGGCCGGCGCGGGTATCCGCGCCATGACGAGTTCTTCCAGCCCCGGCGTCAGCCTCAAGCAGGAGGGGATCTCCTATATCGCGTGCGCGCGCATTCCCTGCGTAGTCGTAAACATCATGCGTGCAGGCCCCGGCCTGGGCGGCATACTTCCCGCGCAGGGCGATTATTTTCAGGCGACGAAGGGCGGCGGGCACGGCGATTATCACCTGATCGTTCTGGCGCCTTCCTCCGTGCAGGAAGCGTGCGATTTCACCTATCGGGCGTTTGACCTTTCCGACCGTTACCGCGTTCCCGCAATGATCCTTGCCGACGGGATGATCGGCCAGCTCATGGAGCCGGTCGAATTGCCTCCCATGCGGAATCTGCGCGAGATCCCCGAAAAGGATTGGGCTACCAGCGGCCATTACGGAAAAGACAGGCGCATCCTCAATTCGCTGATCATCAAACCGGAAGATCTCGAACCGCATGTCAACGAATTGCAGAAGACGTACGACGAAATTTATGCCAACGAACGGCGTGCGGAAACGTACCGCACGGAGGACGCCGAGATCATTCTCACCGCATACGGCACGGTGGCGCGCATCTGCAAGAGCGCGGTCGATAAGCTGCGTGCGCAGGGGATCAAAGCGGGCTGCATCCGCCCGATCACCCTGTATCCGTTCCCGGACGACACGTATTCCGCCTGCGCGGCGAGAGACTGCACGAAGGCGTTTTTGTCCGTCGAGCTCTCTCTCGGCCAGATGGTCGAAGACGTAAAACTCGCGGTCAACGGAAAGAAGCCGGTCTATTTTTACGGCAGAACGGGCGGCAATGTTCCCGAAGAAGAGGAGATCGAACGGGCGGCGAAAGAGGCCCTCGGCAAAGCGGAGGCGGAGAGATGAAAGTATTTCAGAAAACGAAAATGCTGACCGATGCGCATTTGCATTATTGCCCCGGCTGTACGCACGGTATCGTGCACAGATTGGTAGCCGAAAGCATCGAAGAGCTCGGCCTGCAGGAAAAGTGCATCGGCATCGCGCCCGTGGGCTGCGCGGTGTTCGCGTACGATTATTTTAACTGCGACATGCAGGAAGCGGCGCACGGCCGCGCACCCGCCGTTGCGACGGGCATCAAGCGCTGCCTGCCCGACCGCACGGTATTCGTCTATCAAGGGGACGGCGATCTCGCCTCCATCGGCATGGCGGAAACGGTCCACGCGGCGGCGCGCGGCGAAAAGATCACCATCATCTTCATCAACAACAGCATTTACGGCATGACGGGCGGACAGATGGCGCCCACCACCCTGATCGGGCAAAAGGCGACCACCTGCCAAAGCGGCCGCGACCCCGCGGTGAACGGATATCCCATCCGCGTATGCGAGCTTTTGGCCACGCTCGACGCCCCGTATTACATAGAACGCGTTTCCACGCACGACGTAAAGCATGTTCTCGCGGCCAAACGGGCGATCAAAAAAGCGCTGCAGTTCCAGGCCGAAGGCAGGGGATATACCTTTGTGGAAGTCCTCGTTTCCTGCCCCACCAATTGGCACATGCAGCCCGTCGAAGCGCTTCGCTTCATGGGGGAGGAGTGCGTAAAGACTTTCCCTCTCGGCGTTTACCGCGATAAATCGGAGGGCAGGTCGTAAGCGAAGCCGCATTCGGGCGGCGGTTTTCCGCGGGCGGCAATCTCCGCGGCGAAATTTCGGCAATACAGGAGAAAAGCGTATGATTCGTATTTTATTGGCGGGCCAGGGCGGCCAGGGCGTATTGAGCGCGGGCAGATTTTTGGCGGAAAGCGGCCTGCACGAGGGGAAAGAAGTATCCTATCTTCCGGCGTACGGGCCGGAAATGCGCGGCGGTACGGCAAACTGCTCGGTCATCGTGGCGGAAGATCCGATCGCGTCGCCGCTGTGTACCGTGCCGGACGTTCTGATCGCGCTGAACGCGCCCAGCTTTCATAAATTTGCGCCGCGGGTCAAAAGCGGCGGCATCATCATCGTCAACGGTTCCGTGTCCGACGCGTACGCCGGGCGCGACGACGTGCGCGTCATCGACCTCCCCGCGAACGACCTCGCGATGGAAGCGGGGGATATCCGTTCGGCGAACATGGCGGCGCTCGGCGCGTTGGTCGCCGCAACGGGTCTCGTGCGCGAGCAGAGTATCGTCAATTGCCTGCAGGAAAAATTCGTCGCCAAGCCGCGCGTGCTCGACTGCAACCGCCGCGCCTTCGAAGCGGGCCTCGCCGCAGTAAAAAAATAGAGGCCGCGGCAGAAACGGGCAGATCGGCTCTCTTTGCGTGAAGCAAAAGGAGAAAACGGGCAAAAGAAAGATGAAAAGAGACTCTCGGCTCTGCGTATCGCAGAGAAAGTGTGGCTGTATCGCGGCTTTCGAAAGCGGAACGTCCGAGGCTATCTGCGCAGATAAACATGCGGGCAGAAAGTTCAGTCCGGAAAAAAGGACTGAACGGGCAAAAAAAACGAATCGGGCGCACAACCTTACGGTTCTGCGCCCGATCCTTTTATAATGATAAGGGGGAAAATGATGGTGAACCATATGCCTGCGCCCGGTAAGCAAGGCGGCAGGGAGGGGAGCCGGGCTCCCGCTCAAAAAGATAACCTGCCCGCGGAACCGAAGGCGCCGCGGGCGAATACACATATTCAGTTTTCAGGAACATTGTAAGACGTCGTTTCGTAAAAAACCTATAATCAGCGCAGATGCCTCCTGCCTGCAGCGCTCTCGGCCGTCTGCCAAAACCGAAACCTTATCTTATTTTACCGTTCCCCTCGTAAATTTGTACATTGGACCGCCCTCCGTTCAAGCAAGTTTTCTCAAATCGGATTTGTACATACAGTACCTCCCTCTTCTTCCGGGTGCGAAGCGGCTTCCGCTCTTGAAAATCGTCAGGCATTCTTTTCCGACAGCCGTAGTGTGAGAAGAGAAGAACCCGTTTCCGCTCTGCCGCCCTCGATCGAAATTTCCTTTCCGCCTTTCTCTTTACCCTTGCATCGATATTCCCGTGCGCACATTTCCGGTGGAAACCGACGCAAATTATTTTGTGTTGGGAGAGGACGGGGTTGCGTACCCTTCGAAATTGAGTTGTACCGAGGGAAAATGTTTTGGATTTTTTCCCTTTGGTCGCTTTTATTATACCACAATTTTTCCGTTTGTCAATAGGTTTTTTGAAAAAAATTAAAAAAATTTGTGAAAGGCAAATAAAAATTTGCAAAAAATGCTCAAAGTTGCCTTATCGCAGGGTATCGAAGCGGATATCGTACAATACGCGCGCGTTTGTAAGCAGGCCGTCTTTATAGGTTTCGAAGTCCTTCGGGCGGCTGCGGTACAGTTTCTGTTTCATACGGAACAGGTCGCACCCGCTGCTGCGCGTTTTTTCCATGATTCCGTCGAGCTCTGCTTTAAATTTTTCTTCCGCAGCCCGCAGCACGCGTTCGGGCACGATCGCCGTCTTGGCGATTTCCACGATGTCGGCAGATCTGTCGGCGTCGGTGATCTGTGCCTTTGCCCGTATCTGAAAGGTGAATACGGGTACGCCGTCCTCGATCTTGAGTTTTTGCGCTTTTTTGCCGATTTTAATTTTCAGGTTATAGGTAACCTTGTTTCCGTTTTCATAAACGGAAACGTCGCCGTAAGCGAGGTCCGTGTCCGTGTCTGCAAGATTAAATGCCAGCGTTTCGTCCGCGTCCAGCGTTTCCGTCCGCTTCCCGCGGTAAAATAGAACGGTCTGCGAGGCGTCGAACACGTCCGAACTTCCCTGTCCGCCGCCTCCGCTCTGCGAAGAAGAACCGCCGCTTTGACTATCCGATCCGGACTGCGACGAGTCTTTGCCGGAACTTGCCTCTTCCGCCTCTTTCTTTATGGAAACGAGGGGCAGAAAGCCGCTTTCGCTTACAGAAAAGTATCCTTTGGCAAAATCGCGCAGGTTGCAAACGCTCACCTGACCCGTTTTCTGCGCCTGCGACGAGAGAACTTTGGCTATTGCGGTAGAGGTGAGTTCGCCGATCGGCGAATCGGCCTGCAGCGTTTCGGCCGCCGTCTTTTCGCATACGGCCACCAGGCAGGAATCCTCCACGAATTCGCTGCGCAAAAAGTAATCGAGCGAGGAGAAAACGTCTTCCCCGGTCGCCTCCGCGCCGATCAACACAAGTTTGCAGTGCACCAGCGTCGGATACCAGCCCGTCTTGGCGTTGAACTCGGCGATCGCTTCCCCGACCGTTTCCGCGCCCTGTACGAGCACGCTGCTCGCTTTTTTCCCTTCCGGCATGGCGATCTGCGCCGAAACGTCGATCTTTCCTTCCTCTTCGGATCGGTCGATGCCGATCGCGGTTACGACGGTGGTCTGCTGAATATTGATCAGCCCGAAGTCGTTCGAAAAGAACAGCAGAAGCAGGATCGCCGCGGCGATGAGAAAGATACGTGTCCAGAATTTATTCATCGCGTTTCACCCCCTCGAAGCGTCCGCTCTCTTTCCGCCGAAGAAAAAGGCACAGGAAGGGCGCCGCATAGGCAAAAAATGCGAATACCCACCAAAGTTTCTGGGTAAAGAGGATCTGTACTTCAAAAAAAGAATACTTTAAAAAGACTCCCGCCGTCAGCAGCATTGCGTTGGCGATCGCCGCCGGAATGATCGGGTTGCATTTTTCGAATACCTTTTTTACGCAGTGCACGCACATTTGTACGGGCACGCAAAGATAAAACACCAGGGGCAGCGCCGCAGCAAAAATAAACAGCAGGTCGATCCTTCCCAGCGACGTAAACGAGGTCGTGTACTTGGATATCTGCGCCAAAGCATTGATCTGCCGCAGTGCGATATCGCCGAATATCCCGTAAAAGACGGCGAGGAACAAGAGCACGGCCGCCGCGCCCGCCGCATACGAAAGCAGCACTTTTTTTGCGGCGTGCTTTTCGTATTCGAAATGGCCGAGAAAAAACAGAGGATACAGGCAATCGGTAAACCAGTTCAGCCCGTAAAGGCTTCCCGTAAAAATATTTTTTACGCCCGCTCCGCCGACGGGTAAAAGCTCTGAAAATTCCGCTTCCGGGAAAGCCAAAAGCAGAATTACGGCAAGGCTCACGGCCGTAACGGGCAGCGCGATGTCCGCCGCCCGTCCGATCCCTTTAAACCCCTTCACGCACGCGAAAACGCATACCGCGAAAAAGGGCGCGAAAGACAGAAACGAGGGTACGTTTTCATAAAAAACCTGCAAAACAAACCCTTTTTGTTCGAGCAGCGGCAGAAGTGCGGAAAACAGAAAGAACAGTGCGAACGCGCCGTACACGATTTTCGCGGCGATCGTTCCGAAGGTGTTTTGCAGCAGGTCGTAAAAGGTCAGGCGTGTTCGGCTCGCCAAAAACATCACGGCGGCGATCACCGTTCCCTCGAGCAGAAAATTCGCCGATGCGGAAAACAAGAGATCGTTTTTCGCATGGTACGCGAGCATTGCGGGGTATACGATCAGTTTTGTCAGCGGCATCATCGCGGCGAACAAAAAGCAGATCTGCCGCAGTTTGATTTTATCCATAGTCCTCCTTCATACAGCCGGCACGGCGGAAAAGCGCCGCGGCGGTTCATCCTTGCTTCGTTTCCTCCGCCCCCTCGTTTTCGGGGCGGTTTTTTACTTTCAGCCTCGTCTTGTTTTTCGGGCGGAACACCGCGGGTCGGGTATTCAGCGCGTAAATATCCGTTTTAAACACCGAATCGCGCAGATCCTTCTTTATCAGCGGCGAAAAGGGTGCAAGCAGCGGCGTGCCGTAACTGTCGGAGGTGATCAGATAGTACAGGATCAGTGCCGTAAGCAGAACGATGCCGTAAGTTCCAATGCTTCCCGCCGCGATCAGGTAGGCGATCCGCATCACGGAAAGCGTGCCCGTCAGGTCGGGCACGGTATACGCGGAGATCCCCGAAAGGGCGACGATGATGATCGCCGAAGAGGAAACGAGCCCCGCCTTTACGGCGGTATCTCCGAGTACGAGCGCGCCGATCACCGAAAGCGCCAGCGCAACATATTTCGGCATGCGCACGCTCGCCTCGACGAGTATTTCCAGGATGATCAGCAAAAACAGCATTTCCAGGCTCGGAGAAAGCGCCAGATCTTTGATCCCGCCGGAAACGGTCAAGAGCAGTCCGAAAGGGAGGATCTGCAGTTTAAACAGCTGCGCGGCGACGTAAAACGCCGGCAAAAACAGGGCGATCAGCACGGCCAGCCAGCGCAGTATGCGGCTGACGGTCGCTCGGTACGGCGAAACGAAATAGTCCTGCGAGCTTTGGAAATCTTCGCTCAGCATGTACGGCAGGGTCAGCGCGATGGGCGAGCCGTCGCACAGGATGCCGATCCTGCCTTCCAGCATCTTTGCGCATAGAATATCCGGCTTTTCGGTCGTTCCCACCTGTTTGAACAGGGAGTAGGGCTTCTTCGCCAAAAATTTCGCGATGTAGGAAGAATCGGGCACGCCGTCGATATCCACCGCGCGGATGCGCCGCTTGACCTCTTCCACCGCCTCTGCATCGGCGATCCCTTCGAGATAGGCGATGCATACGGCCGTCTTGCTCTTTCGCCCCGCTTCTTCCGTCTCGAACTGCAAAGAAGGGGTCTTCAGCCGCTTGCGGATGAGGCTCATATTCGTCTTCACGTCCTCGATGAATCCTTCGCGCGGCCCCTTTACGGTGATTGCCGTCTGCGGCTCGGAGATCGCGCGCAGGGCTACCTTTTTCGTGCCCAGGATCAGCGCTTTTTCGATGGTATCGATAAGCAGCGCCGGGTTCCCCGCGAGGATCTCCGCGACTGCCGTATCGACGTCTTCCGCCTGCTTTGATTCGGGGAACAGCAGCAGCCGTTCCGCTTCTTCCGCCGTTTTCGGGGCGGGGGAAAGGGATAACGGTTTTGCGGCTAGCTGCCCCAACAGCTCTTTGTCGGTGATCCCGTCCGCATAGATCGCCGCACAGCCCACGCCGTCTTGCGTCTGAAACTCGTAAACGAGTATGTCCTGCGCGGTGAGGATGTCTTTTATTGCTTTTATGTTCTTTTTCAACGATTTCGAAAGCTTTTTTCCGCTCTCGTTTTTTGCCTGTTCCTTGTCCACAACGCAAGTTTGTGCAATATTTCCCCGTTCATGCCGATTTGCGAAAAAAAGGGGCCGCGGAATTACCGCGGCCCCTCCTCCCTCTGCGGGTTACGGCGCGCTACAGCGTGCGCAAAGTCTCTTCGAGCAGTGCATACAATGCCGGGGCGGAATCCTCTCCCGCGATCGCCGCGATGCGCCGCAATGCCTCTTCCCGGTCGCTCCCGACCGCCGCGGCGATCGCTTCCGCTTCCGCGTCGTCGATCGCGCCGCTGTCGGCGAGCAAAGTTTTAACGCATTGCGCCGCGGCCGAGCCGCCCTTGCCGTTTCGGAAAAATTGTTCGTATACGACGTGTATCACCGTGGCGATCGCGCCGCAGGTGATCCCTTTTGCGATGATTGCCGCGGCGCCCGCCGAAAATCCGCCCGTAACCGCGGCATATGCCGCGCAGAGCAGGATGCCAAGCACAAACGGCACGAACGTCAGATACTTTTTCGGCATCTTTTTCAGCAAAGTGCGCCTGAGCAGAAAAGTAAGCCCCCAAACCGCGGCGCCGATGAGCACCGCGTCCGCATTGAATTGCCTGAGGTAAGAGATAAATTGAAACAGTTCCATGTTCACCGCCTTTTCGGAAAAAAAGGCGTCCGCCGCTGTTTGCGGCGGACGCTCGATTTCCGCACCGTATTTTTCCCGCCGCAGGAATATTATACCGCGTTCGTTCGGTAATTTCCAAGGTAACTGACGTTTTTTTGCGGCGGGGGTTTCAGGCGGCTCTTTCCCCCGCCTTTTCGAACAGCCGTACGGCCACGGCGGTCATATCGTCTTCCGCACGGCCCGCCGTATGCTCGAGCGCCGCGGCGAGGAGCGCGTCGGCGAGCGCCTGCGGGTTAGCCGTGTTCTGGGTGCGCAAAAATTCGGCGATATCGGCGCTCGAACCGAACGCCGCCGTGATCCCGTCGCTCAGAAACAGCAGGGTATCTCCGTTCGCCAGCGTCCTCGTCATGGCCGAAGGCTGTACGCCGTCCAAAAGCCCCAGCGGCAGGGAATCGCTTTCGAGTATCTCCAGTTTGCTCTCCGAAAGCAAAAATCCGAGGGGGGAGCCCACTTTTACGATGTCCGCCCGTCCGGTATCGAGATTCACGGTCGCCGCGTCGATGCAGGCGAAGCTCTCCTCGCGGTTGAAGGAGAGCAGCCTGTTCACGGTGGAAAGCACGATATCTCCCGCCATCCCGGCGCGGTAAAAGCTCTCGATCAGGGAGAGCGCGCAGTCGGAAATGCGCCGCGCATATTCGCCGCTCCCCATCCCGTCCGAGAGCGCGCACAGGAAGGTCCGCTCGTCGATGCGCGTTACCGAACAGGTGTCGCCGCAGGCGGTTTCCCCCTCTTTGGTCGCGCTCGCCACGCCGAAGGCGGCGTCGTAGCGCGGTTTTTTCCGCAACAGCCAGCAATAGCGGTTGGCAGCCACCGCCTGTTTGGAAGAAACGGCCAAAGGCACTGCAAACACGCTCTCCGCCGCGCGGCATATCTTATCGCCCGTGCCTCCCGCGGTGGTGATGTAGATCTCCTCTCCGCAGATCATCGCCTCGCAGCAGACGATGCCCGCCCGCGCCAGCGCGTTTTTCAGCGCCCGTTCCGTCTCTTCGAACGCGCCGACGGGCGCGCTCTGTTCGACGGCAAGATTTTTCAGCATTTCCGCAAGGCCGCGCGCATGCTCCGCAAGAAGCCTGCGCCCCTGGGCGGCGTTTTCCGTTTCCACGGCGCGCCGGCGGTATTCCGCAAGCAGTTTATTGAGTGAGAACAGGAGGGAAGAGGGGTTGCGGCACTGCGCCGTTACGGAGGAGGGGAGGTCGATCAGATTCGCCTTTCCTTTGGCGCAGCCCACGGCAACCAATTTCGCGAGCCCTCCGTCCGCATCCGCCCCGCAGGACCCGCGGCGGTCGCATTCCGCGCACACTTCGCTCTGCACGGCGTTCAGAATAAATGCCTGCGTCTCGTTTTCGTTCTGAACGTCGCTGTCTAAAGCGGCAAAGGCGTTTTCGATCTCCCGGAACGCCGCGGAGATCTCGAACAGTTTTTCGCCCACGACCGCGCGGTTTCGGTTGATGCTCTCGCGCGTAAGCTGCCGTTCGCCGTACTTTCGCACCTTGGCGGAAGCTCTTGCCAGCACCTTTTCGGGTATCAGGGCGAACAAAAGGCAGGGGATCAGCGGCACGAGCATGCTCAGATAGAATGCCGAAGCGGTAAAGGGCGCCGCAAGGTCTTCCGCCGAAAAAAAGTCGGTCAGGTACCGCGCGGCGACGTTTGCCAGAAACAGGGCGAGCGCGCCCGGCACTTTCCCGGCCCGCAAAAAGGCGAGCGCGACGGCGGCGTACAGCGCGTACAGCCCGCAGGGGGCAAGCACGGGCGCCGCGGCCGCAACGCTTTGGCAGACGGCGGCAGGCAGCGACAGGACGAGCGCGCAGAATACGGCGTTGCCGTTTTTCAGCAGCGCGCAGCAAACGAGCAGCGCGAGGATGGCTATGCTCTCGTATGCGTATGCGCCGATGAGATTGTACAGCCCGATCCCCGCCGCGGCGATCGCCGTGCCGCACAGAATGGGCTCTTCGGGCGAAAGTTTTCTTCGTCCCGCGCGGAACAGGATGCAGCGCAGGGCGCCGGCGAACACAAAGCAGAGCAAAAAGATCGCCGCCGCGACCAGCAGTGCCCGGATCGTATTTCCGTATACGAACGTTCCGAACAGCCATACGAACGGAACGAGCGCAACGGCGGCAAACAGTGCGAATTCCGCCCGCATAGTCCGTTTTGTTCTCTCGTACAACAGGAAGACCGCGCCGAACAGCACGCCCTGGATGGTGAACACGAGGAAGGGGTAGGCTCCCGCCGTAAAGGCCAGTCCTCCGGCAAGTATGTACAGCCCCGCGGTGGCGAGGGGGTTGGTTCCGCATAAAAGCGCGGCGGCGAGCAGCGCCAGCGAAAAGGGTTCGAAACTCTGCATGGTAAAATTCATGGAGAGCATGCAAAGGAACAGGGCCGCGTAGAACAGGACCCGCCCGTATCCGTATCTGATTTTGATTTTCTGCGCCATACAGCTCCGCGCGGCAACGTGCGCCGCAAGATTTTTTGTTTATACTATCACACGCGCGCGCGGATATTTTCACACCTTTTGCCGAATATTGGCGCAAAATACAAAAAATTAAAACAGCGAAGCGATAAATCAAAACAAGCAAGCGGTTTAGCGCTTATTATGCAGGGACGAAAACGGATAAACGGCGGGGGCTGCAATTTCGCCGCTGCCTCCTGTTAAATATTAAAATAATTTTTTGCGCGTTTGAGAACCGCGTTTCTCAAAAAGTTGCACCCGAGTTACCGTATGCTTACAGCTTCGGGAAGAGGGTGAATTTTTTGCCGTTTATAATATGAGTGCCCTTAAAAAGGCAAAAAAGAGGGGAAACCGCCGCCTTGTCGGCAGGTTTCCCCTCAAATTCACGACAAATAATTTTGTCAGCTCAAAATTATTTGCGGGACAAAGAAAGATATACCATCAATACCGCGATATCCGCGGGGTTTACGCCGGAAATGCGTCCCGCCTGGCCGAGATTTTCGGGGCGGATCTTGTTCAGCTTCTGCCGCGCCTCCAGCCGAAGCCCGTCGATCTTTTCGTAATCGATATCGGCGGGCAGTTTTTTATCTTCCAGCTTCTTCGCCTTTTCGATCTGTTCGAGCCCGCGTTTCAGGTACCCCTCGTATTTGATGTCGATCACCGCCGTATCCGTATCGTCCGGCCGTTCGCCTTCGAGTATGCCGAACTCTTCGCACAGTTCCTGAACGGAAATCCCGCGCCGCAGCATATCCGCGTACGAAACGCCGCCCGCAGGGGCGGGGAACCCGTGCTTTTGCAAAAAATCTCCGCAGCGCTTGGGCGAAACGCGCTCGTTCAGCGATGCGGCGATGCGCTCCACCGCGCGTTTCCGTTCGAGGAACCGCGCATACCGTTCCTCCGTAACCAGACCCGTTTCCCGCCCGCGTTCGGTCAGGCGCAGGTCCGCGTTGTCCTGCCGCAGGTGGATGCGGTGCTCCGCGCGCGAGGTCATCATGCGGTAGGGCTCGTTGGTCCCCTTGGTAACGAGGTCGTCGATGAGAACGCCGATGTACGCTTCATCCCTTCGCAGAATAAACGGGGGCATGCCGCGCAGTTTCAGCGAAGCGTTCAGCCCGGCGATCAGGCCCTGCGCCGCCGCCTCTTCATAGCCGCTCGTGCCGTTGATCTGTCCCGCCGTGTACAGCCCTTCGATCTTTTTGAATTCGAGGGTAGGGTATACGTCGAGGGTGTCGATGCAGTCGTACTCGATGGCATAGGCATAGCGCATGATCTTTACGTTTTCCAAACCGGGAACGGTGCGGTACATGTCCCGCTGAACGTCGTGCGGAAGAGAAGAAGACATTCCCTGCACATACACTTCGTTCGAATCGGCGCATTCCGGTTCCAAAAAGATCTGGTGCCGTTCCTTGTCCGCAAAGCGCACTACCTTATCCTCGATGGAAGGGCAGTATCGCGGCCCCGTTCCCTTGATCATGCCCGAAAAGAGGGGCGAGCGGTGCAGATTGGCGCGGATGATCTCGTGCGTCCTTTCGTTGGTGTAAGTCAGGTAACAGGGCCGCTGCTTCTGCGGCACCCCGTCCGAAAGGTAGGAAAAGGGATAGATGTCCCTCTCGCCTTCCTGTATCTCGCATTTGGGATAGTCGATGGTCCTTCCGTCCACGCGCGCGGGGGTCCCCGTTTTGAACCGCCGCACGGAAAAGCCGAGCCGGATCAGGTTCTCGGTCAGTTCCGTGGCGGGCGCAAACCCGTTCGGCCCCGAATTTTGGCGGAATTCTCCCGCGATCACCGAGCCCTGCAGGTATACGCCCGTGGCGAGGATCACCGCTTTCGCCGGGATGATCTCGCCGAAAGTCGTCTTCACGCCGCATACCTTTCCGCCCTGTACGAGCACTTCGGCCGCTTCGCCCTGCAGGATGCAGAGGTTGTCGGTGTTTTCCAGCGTCTTCTTCATTTGGGCGTGATAGGCGTGTTTGTCCGACTGCGCGCGCAGGCTCTGCACGGCGGCGCCCTTGCCCACGTTGAGCATGCGCATCTGCAGCGCGGTCTTGTCGGCGTTTATGCCCATTTCCCCGCCCAGCGCGTCGATCTCTCGCACGAGCTGCCCTTTGGCCGTGCCTCCGATCGAAGGGTTGCACGCCATAAACGCGATGCTGTCGAGGTTCAGAGAGAGCATCAGCGTGCGGATGCCCGTGCGGGCGAGGGCGAGGGCGGCTTCACAGCCCGCGTGCCCGGCGCCGACGACCACCGCCTCGAATCCTTCGGTGGTAAATTTGTTCGTAATGTTCATGTGCGATACCTCCTCCGCCCTCTGCGGGAAAGGAAACCGTAGAATGCGGCACATTCTACGGTCGGAAAAATTTCTATTTCGGATCAATTGCCCGTGCTGCGGCTGAAATGCGGGCCGGATTACTGTTTCAGGATCATGTTGCGGATATCTTCCACGTCTTTGGCGACGCGGTCGTTGATCTTGATGAGGTTGGCGATTTTGTCGCGGGAATGGATCACCGTGGTGTGGTCGCGTCCGCCGAGCGCCTCGCCGATGGAAACGAGGGGAATGTTCATGATCTCGCACATCAAAAACGCGCAGATCTGCCGCGGCTGTACCAGTTCCTTTTTCTTGCTCTTGCCCAGCAGCTTTTCCCGCGTGATCTTATAAAACGAACAGATGCTGCCGATGATCTTTTCGGAAGTAACCGTCTCGTGCTCCTCGCTCACCGCTTCGTTCAGGGCCGTGGCGGCAAGTTCGAGGGTGATGGGCTTTTCGTGCAGTTTGCTCGCAAAGATGACCTTCGTAAGCCTTCCTTCGAGGGTACGCACGTCCGTGCCCGAATCCCGCGCCAAAAATTCCAGCACGTCGGCGGGCAGTATGGCCTTGCGCTCGTACGCTTTCTGTTTTAAGATCGCGATCTTCGTTTCCGTGTCCGGCGGCTGGATATCCGCGATCAGCCCGCCTTCGAAGCGCGTGCGCAGCCTCTCTTCCAGCGTCGCGATCTCTTTGGGCGGCACGTCCGAAGTGAGCACGATCTGCTTGTTTTCCGCCTGCAGCGCGTTGAAGGTGTGGAACAGCTCTTCCTGCACCGCCTGTTTTTTCGCCAAAAACTGTACGTCGTCGATGAGCAGTACGTCCACGTTGCGGTAGCGGCTGCGGAATTTCGCCTGCAGATTGCGGTTGTTCCCCCGGTTCAGGTATATCGAGTCGATCAGCTCGTTGATAAACTTTTCGCAGGTGGTGTACAGCACGCGCAGCGCGGGCTTGTGCAGATTGATATAGTTTGCGATGGACTGCAAGAGGTGCGTTTTGCCCAGCCCCGAAGCGCCGTAAATGTACAGAGGATTAAAATTCGCCCCGGGATTTTTGGCAACGGCCTTTGCCGCGGCAAACACGAATTCGTTGCTCTTGCCCGCCACGAACGATTCGAAGGTAAAGCGCGGATCTACCTGCGCAGGGGAGTAATCCTCTCCGTCCTCGTCCTCGGCGCTCGTATAAACGATGTCGTCGTTGCCTTCCACCACGAGCTCGAAGTCGGTGATGCCCGTATCCGCCTTGCGGAAGGCGTCTTTCATCTTCTCGGTCAGGTTTTTGCCGATATAGTTGGCAAAAAATTCCGTATCCGTTTTCAGCACGATCTTCGTGCCGTCGATGTCCACGGGAACCAGCTTGGAAAGGTAAGTCTTATAAGTTACGGTCGAAATGGTCGATTCCAGAACTTCCCGGATTTTTTTCCATAATATTTCATACTGATTGTTTTCGGCCATAAATCCACCCCGCAACGCTTTGTCTTTTTTCGTAAAATATGGTATAATAAACCCGCGTTTCCCCGCCGCGGGTTGTTTTCTATTATAATATAATTTTTTCAGAAAAACAAGCAAATGCTTACCGTCGCGGAAAATTTCGGGGCGCGGTAATTTTCATGCGCATTCAATCTCTCCGTCTCCAAAATTTCAGAAATTACGCCGACGAGGAATTCACCTTCGGCGACGGCCTCAACGTCCTGTACGGCAAAAACGCGCAGGGCAAGACCAACTGTGCCGAAGCTGTCTTTTACCTCTGTACGGGCGTTTCGCCGCGCACCTCGCACGACAGGCAGCTCATACGCAGGGGCGAACAGCGCGCCCTGATCTCCGCGCGCGGGCAGACGCGGTTCGGCGGCGTAACCATCGAGGCGGAGATCTTCGAAAGCGGGCGCGAGATCCGCGTCAACGGCGCCAGGATCGCGCGGAACGCCGATCTTCTCGGCAACATCAACGGCGTGTTTTTCAGCCCCGGCGAACTCCGCATGATCCAGGACGGCCCCGAAGAGCGCCGCCGCTTTTTAAACGTATCCATTTCGCAGATGTACCGCAGCTATTATACGGCGCTCATCCGCTACAATAAAATACTCGAACAGCGCAACGCGCTCTTAAAAGAGAGGGACGTATCGCTCGTTTTCGAAACATTGCCCGTCTGGGACGCGCAGCTTTGCCGCTATGCGGCGGAGATCGTCGAACGGCGCGCGGAGTATGTCTCTCTTCTTTCGCCCATCGCGGCGGAAAAGCACGCCCGCCTCACCGACGGCGCCGAACATTTGGAGATCCGTTCGGATAAACATTACGGAACGACGCGCGAAGAGATCGAAAAGCGCCTTGCCGAAGAGTTTGCCAACAACTACGAAAAGGACGTCAAGCTCGGCTTTACGACGGTCGGCCCGCACCGAGACGATTTAAAAATATATATCGGCGGCGCGGAAGCGCGGGTATACGGCTCGCAGGGCCAGACGCGCACCGCCGCTCTCTCCCTGAAATTGGCGGAAACGGAAATATTTTCCAAACTTTCGGGGGAAAGCCCCGTCCTCATTTTGGACGACGTGATGAGCGAGCTCGACCTGCCCCGCCGCCGCAAGCTCCTTGGCGAGATCGAAGGGATCCAGACCGTTTTGACCTGCACCCATACCGAAAAAGTCCTGTTCGGCAGAACCGTCCGCAAGATCCGCATCGCGAACGGAAAGATCAAAAATTAACCCGCATTCCCCATAATTTTACAGGATCCGCCGCCGCATGATCGGCGTTTCCCCGCCCATACTATGAGAAAACGGGAGGGGAGGCGCATGCGGAAAGATCTGCGCTGTTTTGTAAAAGCTTTCGTGCTCTCGGCGCTTGCCGCGGGCATTTTTCTTTTTTCCTGCGGGTTTGCGCCGGAACGCCTGCCGCGCCCCTGTTTCGTCGACGGCGCAGACGTTTCGGGCATGACCGTTGCGGCGGCGCGCGCGTCGCTGCTGCAGAAATATGACGAAGAACTTTCGCAAAAGTCCCTCACCGTGCGCGTCGCGGGGAGGGCTTTCGTGTTTCGTCCGCCCGAATTGTATTGGAAGACCAAC
The DNA here is from genome assembly GCA_944368795.1 of uncultured Clostridia bacterium. Taxonomy (GTDB): domain Bacteria; phylum Bacillota; class Clostridia; order Christensenellales; family Borkfalkiaceae; genus Borkfalkia. The sequence goes on from CALVXE010000002.1 coordinate 44,944, forward strand.
CTTTCCGCCGTTTTGGAACGCGCCCGCCGGGCACGCGGCTCTTACTCGGTCGAAAAGAGGCTCTGTTTGACCGAAACGGACGAAACGCTTCGGGGAATTTGCGACAATTTTTATCAGAAGAGCGTTTCGGCGGCCATACGTTTCGATCCCGAAAATACCGAACCTTTCTCCTACGAGAGCGAGACGCGCGGGACGTACGTCAACGGCGCGCGGCTGAAAGAGGCGGTGGAGGAGGCGCTCGCCTCGGGCGCGCGCGAGGTGTGTGCCGCCGTGGAGGAAGAAGCGCCGCGTCTGACGCTGGCGCAGGCGAAGGAGCGCACCTCCCTCCTTTCCTCCTTTACGACCTGTTTCAATGCGGAAAATTCCAACCGTGCGCACAATATCGCCCTTGCGGCAAAGAGGATCAGCGGCACCGTTCTCGAACCGGGCCAAACCTTTTCGTTCAACGCCGCGGCGGGCGCGCGCACGGCGGAAAACGGCTACCTCGAAGCGCCGACGATCCTGGAAGGTGAATTTGTTCCGGGCGTGGGCGGCGGCGTCTGCCAGGCGAGCACGACCGTCTACAATGCGGCGATCCTGGCGGGGCTGAAGGCGGTGGAGTACCATCCGCACAGCCTCTCCGTCGGCTACGTAGAGCCGTCGTTCGACGCGATGGTCAGCGGCACGGGCTGCGACCTGAAAATCAAAAACGAACTCGGCTACCCCGTATATTTTGTCTGCCGTACGGGGAAGGGCTCGGTTACCGTCCGCATATACGGGATGCGTTCGGATATCACGTATCTGCGCGAGAGCGTCGTTACCGAGCGCGTGGCGCCGCCCGACCCCGAAATTCGCGAAGGGGATGCCGATAAGGAGATCCGGGCGGCAAAAGAGGGGCTCAAAAGCGAGGGCTACCTGATCCGCCGCGAACCCGGCCGCCCGGACGTGCGCGTCCGCCTGCGGCGGGACAGCTACGCCTGCGTGCAGGGCATCCTGCAGGTAGCGCCGCGGCCGGAAGAAAATCCCGAAGGGGAAACCGAAGGATCGCCGCAGTCGGGCGGCAGCGGCGGCATTGCGGCATACCTTCCGCCCTTTCTGCGCGGCAGGCGGCGCAGCCGTTCCTGAAAACGAAGCAGAAAAATCCCTTCGTATCCTTGCGTAATTTTGTTAAGTGTGCTAAAATAAGTTTGTTAATTTCACTAAACTATGAGGATAAAGAGAGAGATGATTCGGATCATAGAGGTAAAAACTCCCCGAAGGATGCGGGAATTTGCGCGTTTTCCGCTGCGCCTTTACAAAAATTGCCCGCACTACGTGCCCGCCCTGTACGCCGACGAGCGCGGCATTTTAAACCCGGCAAAGAACCCGTCTCTGTCCGCGTGCGAAGTTAAATGCTGGCTGGCGGAAAAGGACGGCAAGGTCGTCGGCCGCGTCGCCGCCATCCTGCAAAAGAAATACAACGAGATCGCGGGCCGCCGCTGCATGCGGTTTTCCCGCTTCGACTGCATTGACGACGAAGAGGTCGCCGCTTCGCTCCTGGGGGCTGTCGAGGCATTCGCGCGCGCAAGCGGCATGGACACGGTGCACGGCCCCTGGGGATTCAACGATCAGGACCGCGAAGGGTTGCTCACCGTCGGTTTCGACCGCCGCGCGACGTATGCTACGAACTATAACTATCCTTATTATGAAAGGCTCGTCCGCGCCTGCGGTTATACGGACGAAAGCGAGTGGGTGGAATACGACTTCAAGGTGCCGGAAGAGGTAGACGGGCGCATCGCCACCGTGGCGGAATTCGTCCGCCGCAAGCTCGGCCTTCAGGAGATCGCCGAAACCGCTCCCATGCGCAAGCTGATCCCCGTATACGGCCCGAAGGCGCTGGCAATGGTCAATGAGGCGTACGCCGGGCTCGACTGTTACGTTCCCGTCGAGGGGAAGGTGGTCGATCAGATCCTGCGGCAGTTCGCAACCGTCATCAATCCCCGCTATTTTTCTATGCTCGCCGATAAAAACGGCGAAGTCGCGGCGATGGCTGTCATGCTTCCCTCCATCTGCGGACCTTTGCAAAAGAGCGGCGGGCGGATGACGCCGCTCACGCTGCTCCGTCTCATGAAGGCGATCTCTTCTCCGAAAGAACTGGAGATGGTGCTCATCGCCGTCCGCCCCGATTATCAGAAAAGAGGTGTGAACTCGGTCATGATGGCGCGCATCCTCCGCAACATTATCGACGACAAGATCGAAAAAGTCGAATCCAACCCCGAACTGGTTACAAACATCGCCGTACAGGAACAGTGGAACGTTCTGGAACGCGAAATCGTCAAACGCCGCAAAACGTTCGTCAAAACGCTCGCATGACGGCGGCCGCCCGCAAGGACGGCCATGGTTTGCGGAACTGTTCTTGCAAATAAAAGTTCGCATCCTTTACGGGCGGAGCGCTCGGCGGAATGGCCGCAGAGATCCGGCTGAATTCGGATAATATTATAAAATGTAAGCGCGCCATACCGCGTAACCGCGGGATGGCGCGCCGTTTGTTTTTCCCGAGCGTTCATTAAAAAATTACGTCAAAATACTCTTCCGCGGCGGACCTGTCTACGATCGGGCGCCGCTTTGGTCGGCGGGAGAGTCGGCATTCTGCGCCTCGCCGCCGTTCGCGTCGGGGCCGCCCGTCTGCGTTTCGCCGGCGGCGGGTGCGGGTTCGGTTATAAGACTGCGATAAAATTCCGCTTGTGCGGTATATAAGTAAGGAATGATCCAAAAGGAGAGGATGCCGAGCGTCAGCAGGCACAGCAGAAACCATCCGATGAAACTGAAATGGAGGCAGAACAGCCGCCATTTATTCCCGCGCATCAGCTCCATCGAGCGTTTGCGCGCTTGGTTGGCGGGCAGCTGCGGGTCGTCGCAGAGGATAAAATAACTCATCGAATAGGAATACGCCTTCACGATCCCGGGAACGATCAGCAATAAGGTCCACAAAAACGTGAATATGGCGATCAGCAGGTAGAGCGCAAGCGAAGAGCCGTAGTTTTTAAACCCGTCGAACAGCCGTTCGGTGCGCACGGGCTGACCGCGCGAAACCAGCAGCGCCATTCCGCTCAGCCCCAAGACGAACGCGCCCGCCAGCAGCAAAGTCGCTATCCAGCCGATGTAAATGTACGAAAGGAACCCGCACGCCACCATGATCAGGCTGTAGATCAACGCCGCGATCGCCATCGTTCCCCATTTTCCGCGCAGCTTTTCCCATGCCGCATGCCTGAAATCTTTTGCTTTTAACATACTTTCTCCTTATAAAATATTATTCCTGCGCCGCAGCGCCTGCTGTCATTATAGTACGTTATTAACTTACTTGTCAAGTAATAACTTACTTTAAGTTTATAATATTTTTATGGAGAAAGTTACGAAGTTTCAGGAACGGTTCACCGAATGCCTGCAGTATTCGCATGTAAAGCAGGTGGATTTGGCCAAAGCGGCGAACGTTTCCAAGCAATGCGTTACCGATTACAAGAGGGGAAAGAGCGTGCCGAGCATCGATACGCTGTACCTCATCTGTAAATTTTTAGACGTGTCGGCCGATTATCTGTTGGGGCTGGAAGACTGAAAGCGGAGCATTATAAACCGCGGGGGCAGGCGAACGCCTGTCCCCGCGCGCTTCGATCCGCGCGTTCGCTGAAAAATTGGAGCGCCGTGCCCGCAGAACGAAGGGGAGCGGGCGGAGCGGTTTTATTCGCGCGCGGCCTGTCCGATCATATCCAAAAAATAACGGTGCACCGAAAGGTCTTCGTTCAGTTCAGGGTGAAAGGCGGTAACCAGCTGGTTTTTCTGCCGCGCGGCTACGATGCGCCCGCCGCATTCCGCCAAAACCTGTGCGCTCCCCGAAACGCTTTGAATGTAGGGGGCGCGGATAAATGTCATGGGTATTTTTCCGATGCCCTTAAAGTCGCTCTCCGCAAAAAAGCTGCCGAGCTGGCGGCCGTATGCGTTGCGCACGGCGGAAATATCCATCGTACGAAAATACGCGCGGCTGTCGTTTACCGTCTCTTTCGCAAGCAGCAAAAGCCCCGCGCAGGTCCCGAACACGGGCATGCCGTCCGCAATGCGCGCCTTCAATTCCCCGAACATTCCGAGTTCGCGGAGCAGTTTTCCCTGTACGGTGCTCTCGCCCCCGGGCAGGATCAGCCCGTCGAACGCGCGCGAAAGGTCGCTTTTTCGGCGCAGTTCGCAGAAAGAAGCGCCCAGCCGCGCGAGCGCGCGCTCATGTTCGGCAAATGCGCCCTGTACGGCAAGAACGGCGACGGTCATCTTCCCCGCTCCGCCATCAGGAGCTGTATCTCCTGTTCGTTGATGCCGACCATCGCCTCGCCCAAATCCTCCGAAAGTTCTGCCAAAAGGTCCGCGTCCCGGAAGTTCGTTACCGCCTTCACGATGGCGGCCGCGCGCTTCGCGGGGTTGCCCGATTTGAAGATGCCCGAACCGACGAACACTCCCTCCGCGCCCAGCTGCATCATGAGCGCGGCGTCCGCAGGCGTCGCCACGCCGCCGGCCGCAAAGTTTACGACGGGCAGTTTTTTATGCTCGTGCACGTAATTTACGAGTTCGCAGGGCGCCTGCAGCTGTTTCGCGCATTCGTACAGCTCGTCTTCCGCCATGGCCGCGATCCTGCGGATATCCGCCTGCATCATGCGCATGTGCCGCACCGCCTGCACGACGTCGCCCGTTCCCGGTTCCCCCTTGGTGCGGATCATAGAGGCGCCCTCTCCGATGCGGCGCAGCGCTTCGCCCAAGTCTTTGGCGCCGCATACGAACGGCACCGAAAATTTCGTTTTATCGATATGATATTTGTCGTCCGCGGGGGAAAGCACCTCGCTCTCGTCGATGTAATCGATCTCGATCGCCTGCAAGATCTGCGCCTCCGCGAAATGCCCGATGCGGCATTTCGCCATCACGGGTATGGATACGGCCGCCTGGATACCTTTGATCATTTTCGGGTCGCTCATCCGTGCGACGCCGCCCGCCGCCCGAATATCGGCGGGGATGCGTTCCAGCGCCATCACCGCGCAGGCGCCTGCGTCCTCGGCGATCTTCGCCTGTTCGGGGGTGGTAACGTCCATAATGACGCCGCCCTTCAGCATCTGCGCCAAATTTTTGTTGAGTTCGTATCTGTTTTCTTCCATGCTTCGATCTCCTTGCTTTTTCGCTGCAAAAAGTATATACTGTTTTTGACCATATCGGAATAGTCAGAACAGGAGAATTTTATATAACCAGATGAATTACGCAATCGAGCGGGGATCGCGCGTTCCCGCCTATTTTCAGCTGTATCGGCAGATTCGGGAAAACATCCTTTCCGGCGCGTATCCCTTTCGCGGACGGCTTCCGTCCAAGCGCGTCATGGCGGCGGAAACGGGCGTCAGCACGATCACGGTTGAACACGCATACGAACAGCTCTGCGCGGAAGGGTATATCGAATCGCGCGAACGCAGCGGTTATTTTGTGATTTTTCGGCCGACAGACGGTTTTGCCTCCGCGTCGGATCGGGAAGCTTCTTCCGCGGCGCTCCCCCGGCAGGGGCCTCCCGCGGAAGAGGGCTTCGTTCCCTTCCCGTTTTCCGTCCTCGCCAAAACGATGCGCCGCGTGCTCGACGATCGGGGAGAGGACATTTTGAAAAAATCTTCCAATACCGGCTGCGCCGAATGCAGAGAGGCGGTCGCGAAGTACCTCGCCCGCAACCGCGGCATCCGCGTCGGTGCAGAGCAGATCGTCATCGGTTCGGGCGCGGAATACCTGTACGGGCTGATCGTCGAATTGCTGGGCCGCGACAAAGTTTACGCCCTCGAGTTCCCCTCGTACGAGAAGATCGAGCAGGTGTACCGCGCCTCCGGCGTCCGCTGCCGATTGTTGCCGCTCGGCCCCGAAGGGATCGAAAGCGGCGCGCTCGCGCAGGCGTGCGCCGACGTCCTGCACGTAACGCCTTACCGAAGTTATCCCACGGGCATCACCGCTTCGGCGAGCAAGCGGCACGAATATCTGCGCTGGGCGGCGGCAGGCGACCGCTTTATCGTCGAGGACGACTTCGAATCGGAATTTTCCGTAACGGGCAGGCCCGTAGAAACCCTCTTCGCGCTTGCCGGGCAGGACAATGTGATCTACGTGAACACCTTTTCCAAAACGATCTCGCCCGCCGTCCGCGTGGGGTATATGGTGTTGCCCAAGCGCCTCGTCGCGCCCTTTTGCGAAAAGCTGGGGTTTTATTCCTGCTCGGTGCCCGCGTTCGAACAATATGTGCTCGCCGAACTCATCGAGCGCGGCGACTTCGAGCGCCACATCAACCGCGTGCGCCGTTCGCTGCGCCGCGCCTTGCCGAAAGGGGGCGCGTAACGCGCCGCCGTGTTTTCGGGCAAAAATTTTCGTCGGAATGCCTGCGGAGTTTGCCGCTCCGCGCCGCGCTTTTGCGGGCGGGCGTCTGTCCGCGCTTGACTTTCCGCCCCGCGGCGGCTATAGTGTTTTTGCGGCGCGTGCCGCAGAGGAAAGAGAGATGCAAGAGTTCACGATACGCGCGTGCGGCGAAGAGGATGCCGAAGCGCTCGCAAAGCTCGGCGGGCAGACGTTCCGCGAAACGTTTGCCGCCGTCAATACGGAAGAAGATATGCGGCGGTACGTCGAAAACAATTTTTCCGCACGGGCGCTCGCGGCGGAACTGAAAAACCCGCTTTCGCGCTTTTTCGTCGCGGAATCGGGCGGCGCGGCGGTCGCCTATATGAAGATGAATTTCGGGGCGGCGCAGACGGAACGGGTGTCCGAAAACGCGGCGGAAGTGCAGCGCCTGTACGTCGCCGCGGCGTGCAAAGGGCGGGGGATCGGCACCCGCCTGCTGTCGCTCGCGGGATCCTGCGCCAAAGAGGCGGGCGCTTCCGTCCTCTGGCTGGGCGTTTGGGAGAATAACTTTGCCGCCCGAAAGTTTTACGAAAAACTCGGCTTTTCCCGCGTCGGCGCGCATACGTTCGTTCTCGGAGGGGACGCGCAGACCGATCTTATCATGCAAAAAAATTTATAGAGCGTGCGGATGTCTGCTTCGCACCTTTATCCATCGACCGTACGGTCGGCGCGGCTGTTTCGGCCGCGTTTTTTGTACTCGGCTCATGCAGGGCAAAAATGTTTCACGGCAAAAACCCTTCTTTTATCTTTTTTGTGTTTCGACAAATTTATACTTGATAATTTCCGAATATTTTGGTACAATTAAAAGAAATATATATCGGAAAATTCAGCACTATCGGAGAAAAGATCTTATGGAAAGGACTTGCATTCGTCAACTGTACGCAGACTCGCAGTCATTCGGCGGCAAAATCATAACCGTCATGGGCTGGGCGCGGACGATCCGCGATTCGAAGGCGTTCGGCTTTATCGAACTCAACGACGGCAGCTGCTTCAAGAACTGTCAGATCGTGTTCGAGCGCGAAACGCTCGCCAATTACGACGAGATCGCCCGCCAGAACGTAGGGGCGAGCCTCGTCGTGTCGGGCGAAGTCGTCCTGACGCCCGAAAACAGGCAGCCGTTCGAGATCAAAGCCAAGGAGATCTCGGTCATGGGGGCGTCTTCCCCCGAGTATCCGCTGCAGAAAAAGCGCCACTCGATGGAATTCCTGCGCGAGATCGCCTATCTGCGCCCGCGCACGAACACCTTCGGCGCCGTGTTCAAGATCCGCAGCGAGGCGGCCTATGCCATCCACAAATTTTTCAACGAGCGCGGCTTCGTCTACGTGCATACCCCCATCATAACGGGCAGCGACTGCGAGGGCGCGGGCGCGATGCTCCAGGTAACCACGCTC
>CALVXE010000003.1 GCA_944368795.1 uncultured Clostridia bacterium
CGCTGGCGCGATTACCTGTACAATGCGGAAGATTTCAAGCTGTACCCGGGCGGGAAATACAGCGGTCAGCGCAACCACGTGAATAAATTCAAAAAGAACAATCCCGACTGGTCGTTCCGCGCCTGTACGGAGAAAGACCTGCCGGAGATCCGCGCGTTCCTGCGCGAATTTGCGGCCGTCCAGTACGAAAAAGAGGACGTGCTCGCCGACGAAGAGATGCGCGGCACGCTCGATATCCTGCCGCATTTGTTCGAATTCGGCATGCGCTGCGGGGCGCTGTATGCCGGGGGCGAAATGGTCGCCTTTTCGGCGGGAGAATTGTGCGGGGATACGATGGTCGTGCACATCGAAAAGGCGAAGCGGGAGGTGCCGGGCGCATACCCTGCGGTGGCGCAGCTCTTCGCGCGGGAATTCTGCGGCGAGGGAGTCCTCTATATCAACCGCGAGGACGACGCGGGGGACGCGGGGCTGCGGAAATCCAAGATGCAGTATCTCCCCGTCCGCCTGGCCGACAAATACAATCTTGCGATCCACCGCTCGTTCGACGCCCTCTCGCAGTACCCGGAGATCTCCTCCCTGCGCCTCGTGCTGAAAAAGATCGGGGATGAGGACGCCGTCGCGTTCGCACGCCTTGCCAAGGATACGCAGCTGAACCGTTATTGGGGATACGACTGGCGGGAATATGCGCCGGAAAACGTGGAGGACACTTGGTTTTTGGAGGATATCCGCAGGGATTTCAAGCTGAAAAACGAGCTGCCGCTGGGGATCTATTTCGAAGGCGGGCTGGTCGGCGAGGTGGTCCTGCACAATTTCGGGTACCGCGCCGAAGCGGAGATCGGCATGCGCGTCCTGCCCGAATGGCAGGGGAGGGGGTTCGCGCGCGAGGCGCTGATCGCGTTGATGGAATACGGGTTCGTGAAGCTCAACCTTGAACGCATCGAGGCGAAATGTTTCCGCGAGAACGCCGTTTCCGCTTACACGCTGAAGGCCGCGGGGATGCGGCCGTGCGGCGAAGACGACACCTTTTATTATTTTTACAAGACGGCGGCCATGTGAGCCGGAAGGAGGGCGTATGAAGGGAGAAGGGAAGAAAGAGCCGCTTCCGAGCGCGGCGTACCGAAGCATGATCGGCGGGCTGCTGCCGCCCCTCGCCGTCATCGAACTGTTCTTTATCGGTTTTTCGGTGTTTCTCTTTATACAATACGGGGCGCTGTACGGCGGCATATTTCTGGCGATCGCTGCGGCCGTGGCCGCGGTCGGGGTCGCGGCGCTTCTCGTTTTGCGCTCCAAATACAAAAAGGCGCTCGCCGCGGAACGGGCAAAGTTCCGGCGGAGAGAGACCGGCAAAAAATAGCATCCTTTCCGTCCGCGCAGCGGGCGGCGGGGCATGCGCAGGCGCGTAAGCGTCCGCCTTCGGGCGGGCGCTTTTTTTCGCGGTTACACGTATAAATTTTTTCAGCGGAGGCAATAACGGGGGAAAACCCTTTCGTTCGGAGGAAGCATGAAAAAATTTTGTATAGTTTTCGGGTTGATCGTCATACTAATTTTGACGGCGGCGGTTACGGCGCAGGCGAAGACCGCGGAAACGGAGTATCTGCGCATGCACGTGCGCGCCAATTCCGATTCTCTGCAGGATCAGCAGGTCAAGTACGAGGTCAAGGACGAGATCGTCGATTTTCTCATTCCGCTCGCCGCGGAATGCGGGAGCAAGGAAGAGGCCATGCGCGCCCTGAAGGGCGCCCTCGGCGATATCGAAAAACTGGCGAACGAGGTGCTCGCCGAAAACGGATTTTCGTATACGGCGCATGCGGAACTGCGCAGGGAAGAGTTTCCCGCGCGCGTTTACGAAGGAGTAACGCTCGAAGCGGGGATATACGACGCGCTGATCGTCGAACTCGGCGAGGCCGACGGGCAGAATTGGTGGTGCGTCGTGTATCCGCCTCTCTGTTTTTCGGGCGAGGCGACGGGCGAAAACATCCGCTACCGTTCCCGTTTGCTGGATATCATACGGGATTTTTTCGCGAACTGACGGGCAGGTTCATTCTCCCTCTTCGCGGAAAACGAAATTTTGTTTTTTAGAGGAGGAGAAATGAATAAGATCATTCGGGTGAGCGCGCTCGCGCTCTCGCTCGTGGCGGTGCTCGCGGCGGCGGTGCTGTTTACCGTACAGACCGTTACGCGCGGCGACGCATCGGCCGCATACGAGCAGGACATCGAAGCGGCGGTGCTCAAACAGGGCAGCCGCGGCGACGATGTGAAGACGGTGCAGACAAAACTCAAACGCTGGGGATATTATTCCGGAAACGTGGACGGCATTTACGGTTCGCAGACGAGAAAAGCGGTGGAATATTTTCAGCGCAAGAACGGATTGAAGGTCGACGGGATCGTGGGAAGGGCCACGTTCGCCGCCCTCGGCATGATGGAGCAGGCGGGGCAGACGGGCGGAAGCCAAAACGGTGCGGATTCGTATACGAATTCGGACACCTATCTCCTGGCCCGCTGCATTTACGGCGAGGCCCGCGGTGAAAGTTACACCGGGCAGGTAGCCGTGGGGGCGGTCGTCTTGAACCGCGTGAAGAGTTCGCAGTTCCCCAATACGATCGCCGGCGTCATCTATCAGCGCCATGCCTTTACGGCCGTAAGCGACGGGCAGATCAACCTTACGCCCGATCAGACGGCGATCAATGCCGCGAAGGACGCGATGAACGGCTGGGATCCTACCGGCGGATGCCTGTACTATTATAACCCCGCGACGGCGACAAGTTCGTGGATCTTTTCGCGCGAGACGGTCGTAACCATCGGCAAGCACGTGTTTGCCATTTAAGGAGGGAGAGGAATGAGAGACAACGAAGAAATTTCCGTCGGTGCGGAAAAAGTGGAAAAGATCGAACGCGGCGATGTCGGCGCGGAAGAAATGAAGCGCATGCAGGGCGCGGCCGCAAACGGAGGCGCGCGCAGTGCGGAGGCGCGCAGGGCAAAGGCGGCGGCCAAAACGGCCGCGAACGCGGCGAACGGGACGCGCGAACTTTCCGAAAAGGAGATCGCGCAGCAGAAAAAGATCGCCCGCGAAGAGGCCCGCGCGGAAAAGAGAGTGGCGGCGGCAAAGCTGAAAGAGGAAAAGGAAGAGGAGAAGCGCGTCCGGGCGGAGCAGGCGCGCGCGGATAAAATGCACCGCCGCGCGGAACGCGCCGAACGGGAGATCCGCCGGCGCGAAGAGCGCGATGCCGGCAGGGAAGAGAAGGGCGGAAAACAGCCGCACGCGCCGGGATTCGGCGGATGGCTGGCCGCCGTCGTTTCGCTTTCGGTTGCGGTCCTCGCGCTCGGAGCGATCGTTACGGTCGGATACTTTGACTTGCAGGAAACGAAAGGGGCGCTTGCCGGCGGTTATCAGAGTTCGGTGTACGAGTTTTCGGAACTGGTCGAAAATATGGACGCGAACCTCGCCAAGGCGCGCATAACCGACGGTTCGTACGAACTGCAGAAGGTATTGACCGACGTTTTGGTGCAGAGCGAGCTTGCGGAAAAGTGCCTGGAAAATTTCCCCGTGGAGGGGCACAGCGCCGAGAGTCTGGTATCCTTTGTGAACCGCGTCGGGGATTATTCCGAATCGCTGCTGCATAAACTGGCGGCGGGCGGAACGCTGACGGCGCAGGAAGAGGAAGTCATCGAATATATGTATCAGACGGTGGAAAAGATCCGTTCGAACATGCCTGCGCTTATCGAGAGCGCGAAGGGCGGGACGCTGGAAGAACTCCTCAACGAAACGGGAGACTTCAACGCGGAGTTCGGCAATCTTTCCAATACGACGGTCGAGATCCCCAAGAGCATCGAAGACGGCCCGTTTGCGCAGGGCGCGGCGAAGGGGGACAGCGAACTCCTGTCGTCGGCGGAAGAGCTGACCGAAAGCCAGGCGGCCGAGCGGGCGAACAGCTATTTCGAGGAGTATAAGGCGACGGAAATGCGCCTGACGGGGAAGACGCAGAACGGTCCGTTCGCAAGCTATATTTTCGAATTCAAGGACGCGTCCGGCCGCGAATTTTACGCGCAGATCACACAGAGGGGCGGATACTTGTCCGTATTTGACAGTTACCAGCCGTGCTCGTCGCACAATTACGATGTAAAGACGTGCGTCGAAATTGCGGGCAATTTCCTCGAAAAATGCGGGTATACGGGCCTTCGTCCCGTATGGGCGAGCGAAGCGGGCGTCGAATGCTGCGTCAATTTTGCCTTCGAGCAGGACGGCGCGATCGTGTATCCCGACATGATCAAGGTCAAGGTGTGCGAAGAGAGGGGCATCGTTACCGGGCTGGAAGCGCATTCGTACCTTGCAAACCACACGCAAAGGGAGATCGGTCAGGCGAAAGTTTCGCGCGAAAAGATCGAGGCGAACGCTTCCCGCAGGATGCAGCTGCACGGGGTCCGTTTGGCCCTTATCCCCGTGGACGGGAAAGAGGTGCTGACGTACGAGATCCGCGGCGATTTCGGCGGCAGACGCTATTACGCCTACGTCGACGCGGCGACGGGAGAGACGGTGGAGATTTTCACCGTAGTTTCCACCGACCGCGGCAGCGCGCTCCTGTAAAGGGAATGAAATACGGGCCCGCGGCGGTTTTCGGCCGCTGCGGGCCCGTTCGTTTTTTAAACTTTTTCGGGCGGAGTGTTGACAAATCGCGCGCAAAAGGGTATAATTATATATGTCGCGGCGCAAGGCTGCATGCCCGCCGCGCCAAAAAGTTCGGAGATAATAATATGCAGAAAACGGATTTTACTTTGAAAGGCATTCGGGCCGACGAACTGACGTTTAAACTCAACGGGATCCGCCCGCAGAACGGCGCAAAGATGGATTTGAAACCCACTTTCTCGCGCAAAGTGCGGCGTGCGGTCGAAAACGAAAAACTTTGCTTTATTTCCCTGACCGTTAAGATCGAAAAGACGGAGGATTCGCCCAAGCCTTTCGACCTTTCCGTAACCCTTACGGGGGTATTCGAATCGGAGGCGAAAACGGAGGAAGAAAAGAAGGCCGTCGTTGTCGGCGGCACCGCCGTTTTATACCCCTACCTGCGCTCGGCGGTAACCAACCTTACCACGGCGGCGCTCGCCGCGCCGATCGTCCTGCCGGTGATCGGTGGCGTGCTGTTCCCCGAAGACCGCGAAAAGGACGGCGGGATCGTCAGCTGATTTCGCACCGAGCGTTTTTTCGGAATAAGGTAAGGGAGGTCGCCGCATGAACAGAGAGGAGATCAAAAATCTTTTGCCGCACCGCGAGCCGATGCTTTTGCTGGACGAAGTGAACATAAACGAAAACGGCGAGGCGGTGGGGAAATATACCGTAAAAGGGGACGAGTTTTTTTTGCAGGGGCATTTTCCCGGCAATCCCATCGTTCCCGGCGTCATCCAGTGCGAGATGATCGCGCAGACGGCCGTCGCGCTGATCCCGGACAGCAAAGGGGCGACGCCCATGTACACGGGTCTGAACAACGTCAAATTCAAAAATCCGCTGCTGCCCGGCGATACGGCAGTCATGACGGTATCAATGACCGCGCGCAGAGGCATTTTCTGTTTTGCGAAGGGCAAGCTCGAAGCGAACGGAAAACTTTGCACGAGCGCGGAGTTTTCTTTTGCGATCGTCCCCGCGAAAAAGTAGCGTTCGGCGAGCGCGCCCGCACGGGCGGGCGCGCATTTTTTGACGAAAAATGCTTCTCTTCCTCTTTTTTTTGAAGAAGGCTTGACTTGCATGTGTAAATTTACTATAATCATAGAGAGGTAATTTCGAATGTTTTATATTGCAGGAACGGGCAGCGCTCTTCCCGAAAAGGTCGTTTCCAACGACGATCTCGCTGAATTTCTGGATACCTCCGACGAGTGGATTTACACGCGGACCGGCATACGGCGCAGGCACGTGCTCACGCACGAACGGCTGGACGATCTGGCGATCGCATCGGCAAAAACGGCGATGGCGGACGCGGGCGTCGCGGGGGCGGATATCGATCTCGTACTGTGCGCGACGATGCGCGGCGATACGATCACCCCTTCGCTGGCGTGCACCGTGGCGGAAGCCGTCGGCTCGCATGCTCCCGCATTCGATTTGAACGCGGCATGCGTCGGGGTATTGTATTGCATGGAGATCGCCGATTCCTTTATCGCGACGGGAAAGGCGGAAACCGTTCTGATCGTTTCGGCGGAGGCGATGAGCAAACTGCTCGACTGGACAGACCGCGCGAGCTGCGTGCTGTTCGGCGACGGCGCGGGAGCGATGGTCGTAAAAAAGGGCGCAGGCCGCCTTGCCGGCGTGCTCTGCTCCGACCCCGATACGCGCGCGATCCGCATGCCGAACATCGAGGGGATGAACAGCCCATATAACAAAATCGCGCAGGAACCGCTCGCCATGCACATGGACGGCGGCGAAGTGTATAAATTCGCGGTGAACGCGATGGGGCACAGGATCGAGGAGGTCTGCGCGAAAGCGGGGCTTGCCCCCGGGGAGATCGATTGGTATCTTCCCCATCAGGCGAATGTGCGCATCATCGACGCCAGCCTGAAAAAATTCAAGATCGAAAAGAGCAAAGTGCTCCTGAACATATCCGAATGCGGAAACATGAGCGCCACGTCCGTCATGGTGCTGCTGGACGAATACGCCAAGAAGGGGACCTTCAAGCCGGGCGACAAACTGCTGTTTGTGGCCTTCGGCGGCGGACTGACCAGCGGCGCGGTGATCGTGGAATGGCGGAAAAACTGAACATACATTTCATATCGATAGAATAAAATTATCACGGAAAAGGAGATCATTATTATGACCACATTGGAAAAATTGAAGGAAATCCTCAGCGAATGCAAGGGCGAAGACCTCGATATCACGCCCGAAACCACGTTTGACGAACTCGAATTCGATTCGCTCGACAAAGTGGATATCGTCATGCAGATCGAAGAAGCGTACGATATTTCGCTCGGCGACAATATGCAGCTTTCCACCGTCGGCGAATTGATCGCCAAGATCGACGAGGCGGTCGCGAACAAGTAAGTCAAGGCGCAAAAAATGCAGACGAAACTTACGAAACTTCTCAAAATACAATATCCGATCATTCAGGGAGGCATGGCGTGGATCGCCGATGCCTCTTTGGCGAGCGCTGTTTCCAATGCGGGCGGCCTCGGCATCATCTCCGCAATGAACGCGAACGCCGACTGGGTGCGCGAGGAGATACGCAAATGCCGCGCGGCTACCGATAAGCCTTTCGGCGTGAACATCATGCTGATGAGCCCGCATGTGGAAGAGGTGGCCAAGATGGTCGCCGAAGAGAAGGTCCCCGTCGTTACGACGGGTGCGGGCAATCCTTCCCGGTTCGTAAAGATGTGGAAGGAAGCCGGTACCGTCATTATCCCCGTCGTCGCGAGCACGGCGCTGGCGAAGATCGTCGAGCGCGCCGGCGCGGACGCGGTGATCGCCGAAGGCGGCGAGAGCGGCGGGCACGTGGGCGACCTTACGACCATGGCGCTCGTTCCGCAGGTCGTCGACGCGGTCAAGATCCCCGTGATCGCCGCGGGCGGCATCGGGGACGGCAGAGGCATGGTCGCCGCGTTCGCTTTGGGCGCGTGCGGCGTGCAGATGGGTACGCGTTTCCTCGTGGCGGACGAGTGCACCGTGTCGGAAGAATATAAGAAGAAGGTATTGGCCGCAAAGGACATTTCCACCATGGTTACGGGCAGAAGGCTCGGCCATCCCGTGCGCGCCATCAAAAATTCATATATGAACAGCTACGCGAAGCTGGAGGCGGATTCGAACATCCCCGACGAACAGCTCGAACAATTCGGCGTCGGGTCTCTGCGGAAGGCCGCGAAAGAGGGCAATGCCGACGAAGGCTGTTTCCTCGCCGGGCAGATCGCGGGCATGGTCAATAAGCGCCAGCCTGCGAAAGAGATGATCGAAGAGATCATGGCACAGGCGGAGAAGCTGATGGAGGGCGTCAAATGGGACGTGTAGCCTTTCTGTTCGCGGGGCAGGGCGCGCAGGTGCCCGGAATGGCGGGCGACGTGAAAGACGCGCCCAAAGTAAAAAAACTGTTCGATCTGGCCGAGAGCATCCGCCCGGGTATCGTCGGCGCGATGCTGAACGGCACGCAGGAAGAACTCAACCGCACGCTGCTGACGCAGCCGACGATGTTCCTCGCCGACCTCGCGTACGCGTATGTAAAGGAAGAGGAGCTGGGCGCGCCCGACTGCGTGTGCGGTTTTTCCGTGGGCGAAGTGCCCGCGCTCTGTTTTGCGGGCGTGCTGTCGGAAGAGGACGCCTTCCGCGCCATCGTAAAGCGCGCGGAATTGATGGAAGCCTATACCGAACGGGTCAAGGGCTGCATGATCGCCGTCGTTAAACTTCCGCCCGAAAGGGTCGAAGCGCTCTGCGACGGAAAAGATACGCATCCGGCGAATTATAACGGGGCGTTGCAGACGGTCGTAGCCTGCAAACAGTCCGCCGAAGAAGAGTTTGCCGCAAAGGTGAAAGAGGCGGGCGGCAGAGCGATGAAGCTGCGCGTTTCGGGCATGTTCCACTGCCCTGAACTGGCGCCGGAAGCGGAGGAATTCGAAAAATTCCTGCGCGGGCTGAAAATGAACGCGCCCCGCATGGACGTGTACGCAAACCTCACGGCGAAGCCGTACGAGGGAGATTTTGCGGCCACGCTCGCCAGGCAGATGTGCTCGCCCGTGCGCTTTACGGATACCGTCGCCGCCATGAAGGCGCGCGGCGTGGAAGAATTCGTCGAAGTCGGACCCGGAAAGGTTTTGACGGGGCTGGTACAGAGAGGGTAAAAAGAGGTTCACGAAAATTCTTTTGTGCTGACAAAAGAATTTTCCGTGAGTTTGAGAGCTCTGCCCTCTATCCGCGGTTTATAAGGGCACAAACAGAATTATAATCGCGGATTTTCACCCGCTGAGGCGCTCACGCGCAAACAGGGTGCGCTTACAAAAAGTGTGATTTTTGCGCGCGCAAAAAAGTTATTCGACTCGTGAAAATCTCGGCGCGGCGGCGCCTGCGATTTTCTGCGACGGGAGGGGAACGGTTTTTCCCTCACCGCGGCATGAATGAAGGGCGCGCATATTGTCGGCATGCCGCGCTTTCACCCTGTCCGTAAGCCTGCGGCAAAGCGGGGAAAAAAGCCAAAGGTGCGGTTTCGGCTTTTTATATTTAGATAAATTCTGCGCGTTCCGAAATCGCAGACAGCGACAACGAAGTTGTCGCGCAACTTCGTCAATTTTGCATGAATGCCCGCAAGCGGTCGCTCCGCAAAATAGACGTCGTCAGATGCCTAAGCGCACGCAATATGTGCGCATGCGCTTTTGCGGGAAAGGCGAAGGCGGCGCGCGATTTGATAAACAAGCCGACCGAATAGCAGGTGAAGGCTTGCAATTCAAATTCATGCAAAGCCTTTAAATATAGCAAGCCGAGGGCGCGGCCCTCAGGATCTCGGCTTTTCGCAGCGCCTTTGCGCGAGAAAAGTGAGAACATTCGGTGTGCCCTTAGAAAGCGCGCCGCCGGGGAAAACGCCGATTGCGCCGCGCAAAGCGCGGTCGATGGGGGTTTCCTAAATAATCACGGTTTTTCTTTCGTCAATCCGAAAGAAAAAGTGTGCATCGGAGAAGGAGTTTTATGGAAAAGAGAGTTGCCCTGATCACGGGCGCTGGCAGGGGGATCGGCGCGAAGATCGCGCTCACCCTCGCCGCGATGAATACGGATATTGCCGTCGTCGATTACGGCGACGAGGCTTCGGCGAAAGAGACGATGGACGCGCTCGCCGCGGCGGGCGTTGCCGCGCGCTATTATCGGTGCGACGTCTCCGATTTTTCGGCGACGAAGGAGGTCGTCGACCGGATCGTAAAAGATTTCGGAAAGATCGATATCCTCGTCAACAACGCCGGCGTTACGGCGGATAAACTGATCATGCGCATGGAAGAGAGCGATTGGGACAGAGTCATCGACATCAATCTGAAAGGCTGCTTCAACATGATCAAGCACGTTACGCCCTATATGATGCGCAAGCGCTTCGGCAGGATCGTTTCCATCAGCTCGGTCGTAGGGCTCATGGGGAACGCGGGGCAGGCGAATTACGCCGCTTCCAAGGCGGGCATCGTCGGCCTCACCAAGACGGTCGCCAAAGAATTCGGCGCCCGCAACATCACGGCGAACGCCGTTGCGCCCGGCTTCGTGAAAACGGCGATGACCGACGCGTTGACCGACGAGCAGAAACAGGCGATGTACAAGATGATCCCGCTCGGCTGCCTCGGAGAGACGGAGGATATCGCGAACGCGGTGAAGTTCCTCGTTTCCGACGACGCGCGCTATATCACGGGCGTCGTTCTGAAAGTGGACGGGGGCATGTATATATGAGAATGCTCGCGGAAATCTCGGCGGGGCGCCGCCTGCGATTTACTGCGATTTGAGGGGACACCCATGCGGTTTCCCCCTCTGTCCGCGATATTTAAGGGCACGCGTAATATATAATCGCGGACATTCACCCCTTCCGTGAGCCAAGGCGTTGGCAAATAGGGGTGCGCTTCGGAAAATTGCGACTTCCCTTGCGCGAATTAGAGTATTTAAAGAATCAAAGGCGCGTTTGAAAACCGTGCTTTTCAAAAAGCGCACTCAATTAGCCGCGGTGCGCGGCTTGCCGAAAAAGAGTGAATGCAACAGGTAAGCCCTAAAATTAAGGATTTCAAAAATCGTAACGCGCGCAGCGGCATGAGATTTTGGGAAAAAGGCGCGGCAAGCGCATATACGCTATGCGGCAAGCGATACGCGCCGCATGCACATCATGCCATGTTGCGACGCAAAGAGGGAGAAAACGCCGACAGCCGCTTTTGCGGAACGCGGCGTCGCCCTTAAGATCACGGCATTTTGTTTTGTCCGTTCAAAACAAAATGTGTGGAACGGGAGGATAATTATGACGAAGAGAGTTGTGGTAACGGGGCTCGGGGCGGTTACGCCTTTGGGCAACGACGTAAAAACCACATGGGACAATATGAAAAAGGGGGTGTGCGGCATCGATACCGTTACGAAGTTCGACGCCTCCGAATATAAATGCAGCCTTGCGGGCGAGGTGCGCGGGTTCGACCCGTCGCTGTACATGCCCAAGGGCGAAGTGCGCAAGACGGATCTGTACTGCCAGTATGCGGTTGCCGCGGCAACGCAGGCGTACGAAGATTCCGGCCTGACGCAGGAGAGCGTGTCTCCCGACCGATTCGGCGTATACATCGGGTCCGGCATCGGCGGGATCAATACGCTCGTAACCGAACACAGCAAACTCGTCGAAAAGGGGCCCGGCAGGGTTTCTCCCTTTTTCGTGCCCATGATGATCGCAAACATCGCTTCGGGCACGGTGGCGATCAAATATCACGCGCAGGGGCCGAACATCGGCATCGTAACGGCCTGCGCCACTTCTACGAACAGCATCGGGGAAGCCTACCGCGTTATCAAACACGGCTATGCGGACGCCATGCTCGCCGGCGGCAGCGAAGCGGCCATCACCCCTTTGTGCTTTGCCGGGTTTATCAGCTGCCAGGCACTTTCGCAGAGCACGGATAAAAACCGCGCTTCGATCCCCTTCGACAAAGAGCGCGGCGGGTTTATCATGGGCGAAGGCGGCGCGGTCGTCATGCTGGAAGAGTACGAGCATGCGAAGGCGCGCGGCGCGAAAATTTATGCGGAGGTCGTCGGGTACGGCTGTACGAACGACGCATACCACATGACGGCGCCCGACCCGGATGCCGCCGCTTCCGCGCGGGCAATCGAACTTGCGGCGAAGGAAGGGGGCATCGAGGCGGGCCGGGACGTATACGTCAACGCGCACGGCACGGGCACGCCCCTGAACGACAAGACGGAAACGCGCGCTCTCAAGCGCGTATTCGGCGACGGCGCGTATAAACTGCGCGTTTCGTCTACGAAATCCATGACGGGGCACATGCTCGGCGCGGCGGGCGGCGTAGAGGCGATCGCCTCGATCCTCGCGCTGGATGAGGGCGTGGTGCCGCCTACCGTCAATTACTGCGTCAAAGACGAAGACTGCGACCTCGACGTTACGCCGAATACGGCGGCTGCGGCAGAGCTTAAATTTGCCCTTTCGACGTCGCTCGGCTTCGGCGGCCATAACGGCTGCCTGGCCTTTAAGAAAATCTGAGCACACATTTATGCGCTTATTACATGCATCAGTGCAATAAGCGCATTTTTTATAACGGAGAGAAAGGAGAACGGCTATGGATAAGAAAAAGCTGAAAGAGATCATCGGCGTATTCAAGGAGAGCGGACTGAAAAAAATGGAGATCTCCGAAACCGTCGGCGGCGAAACGTATTCCGTGAAATTGGAGAGCGCCGCGGGGACGGAATATGTTCCCGCGCCGGTGCAGTTCGTGCAGACGGCTCCCGCAGAGGAAAAGGCGCCGCTTGCGGACGAAGCGGAAATCAAGGATTACAACAAATACCGCGACGTGAAGTCGCCGATGGTGGGCATATTTTATGCCGCGCCGTCGCCCGACGCGGAGCCTTTCGTGAAGGTGGGCAGCCGCGTGAAGAAGGGGGATACCCTCTGCATCATCGAGGCGATGAAGCTGATGAACGACGTGGTCGCCGAAGAGGACGGCGAGATCGTGGAGATCTGCGCGGAAAACGGCGCGCTCGTCGAATTCGGGCAGATCTTGTTTAAGATTTTTTAAAAGGTTTTCGCTTTTTCTTCTGTCAGCGCAAAAGAAAAAGCCGAGAATGAGGGGGGGGAGCGGTTTTCCCCTCGTCGATGCGCTTTTGAAAAGCGCACCATAAATATGCGCATCGATTTCGCCCCTTCCGTGAGCAGAGGCGCCGGCAAATCGAGAGCAAGAGCACCGAACGAAGCCGTTTTTGCGGAGCGGCCGCTGGCGGGCATTTATGCAAGACGGGCGCGGCTGTGCGGACAACTCTGTTGCCGCTATGGTGTGATTTTTACTCTTGCGAGAATTTATTTATAAATAATCCGCGCACGCAAAACCGCGCTTTTGCGTCAGCGCACCCGCATTTGTGCGAAAGCGTTTATGCGGGAAAGGCGGCCGCGCTATTTTTAGTATGCGTGCGCCGAAATATTGCGCGGCGGGGAAAACTCCGGTTGTACCGAGCGCAGCGAGGGCAAGGGGGTTGTCCTTAAATCACGGCTTTTTGTTTCAACAGCTTAAAACAAAAAGTGTGAGGAGTTACCTATGTTCAGTAAAATTTTGATTGCAAACCGCGGCGAAATCGCCGTTCGTATCATACGCGCGTGCAACGAGATGGGCATACATACCGTGGCCGTCTATTCGGAGGCGGACGCGCAGTCTCTGCACGTCAATCTTGCCGATGAAAGCTATTGCATCGGCCCCGCGTTTTTAAAGGACAGCTACCTCAACATGACGGCCATTATCGACGTCGCCATCGCGACGGGCTGCCAGGCGATTCATCCCGGGTACGGGCTGCTGTCCGAAAATCCGCGCTTTGCGGAGCTGTGCGAAAAGTGCGGCATCAAATTTATCGGGCCGCATTATTCCGTCATCGCCAAAATGGGAGATAAAGACGAGGCCCGCCGCACGATGAAAAAGGCGGGCGTGCCCGTCGTTCCGGGCTTGGACGAGATCGGCGACATTGCCGAAGCGAAGAAATTTGCCGCCGAAATCGGGTATCCCGTCATCGTCAAGGCCAGCGCCGGCGGCGGCGGGCGGGGGATACGCATCGTCTGGAAGGAAGAAGAATTCGAAAACGCCGTGCTTACCGCTTCGGCCGAGGCGCAGAGCGCCTTCGGGAACGGCAAGGTATACCTCGAAAAATACCTCACCGACGTAAAGCATGTGGAAATGCAGATCGTTGCCGATAACCAGGGCAACGTCGTCTGTTTGGGAGAGAGAGACTGCTCGATGCAGCGGAAAAATCAGAAGCTGATCGAAGAGAGCCCCTGCGTAACACTCAAACCGGAAGTGCGGAAGGAAATGATGCGCTGCGCAGTGCTCGCGGCGAAAGCGGTAAATTATACCAGCTTGGGGACGATCGAATTTCTGCTGGACAGGCAGGATAATTTCTATTTTATGGAAATGAATACCCGTCTGCAGGTCGAGCATCCGGTTACCGAATACGTTTCCGGCATCGATATCGTAAAGTGGCAGATCCGCATCGCCGCAGGCATCGAATTTATGTATAAGCAGGAGGATATCCGCCTGCGCGGCTGCGCCATCGAGTGCCGCATCAATTCGGAAGACGCGCGCATGGGGTTCCGGCCCAGCTGCGGGAGGATCACCCTGCTGCATATACCCGGCGGCCCGTGGGTCCGCTTCGATACCGCAATTTATCAGGATTACGAGATCCCGCCCTATTACGACAGCATGATCGGGAAACTCATCGTCTACGCGCGCGACCGCACCGAGGCGATCCGCAAAATGCAGGCCGCGCTGTGCGAACTCGTGATCGAGGGGGTGCACACGAACGCCGAGCTTTCCAGTGATATCCTCGCGCAGCCGGAGTTTAAAGACGGAACCTATTGCACCAACTTTTTAGATAAATTCCTGAAAGATTATAAATAGCGGGCGCTCCGCCTGCGTTCGCGCGCGCGGCGAAGAGCCGTGCGCGGAGGGATATTTATGGGGCGGCGCTTTGAAAGCGCTGCCGAAAGAGGAGAAGAAAGTTGAAATTTGAAGATATAAAGAAGTTTTTCTTTAAAAAGCCGAAGAATGCTTTGGAAGGATCGGAAGAAAATACGTCCGAACGCATCCCCGAAGCGGGCGAACCGGCCGTGATCCCCGATAAACTTGCGGAAAAATGCGAGAATTGCGGGCAGATCATTTTATCCGACGAAATGGCGGAAAATTTCGGCGTATGCCCCAAGTGCGGCCATTATAAAAAGATGCCGCCGCGCGCCCGCATCGCGATGTGCGCGGAGAATTTTGCGGAGCTGTTCGCGGAGGAAGAGGGCGGGAATGTCCTGCAATTTCCCGGATATGACGAAAAACTCGCGGCTCTGCGCGAAAAGACGGGCGAAAAAGAGGGCGTGATTTGCGGCACGGGCGAGATCGGCGGCGTTTCGTGCGCCCTGTTTGCGATGGATTACCGGTTTGTGATGGGGAGCATGGGGCATGCCGTCGGCGAGAAGATCACAAAAACTTTTGAATACGCAACCGAGAAAAAACTGCCCGTCGTCGGCTTTGTTCTGAGCGGCGGAGCCCGCATGCAGGAGGGGATCGTATCCCTCATGCAGATGGCAAAGACGAGCGCCGCGGTCGCCAAACACGGCGAGGCGGGGCTGTTGTATATCGCCGTGCTCACCGATCCCACTACGGGCGGCGTTTCCGCGTCGTTCGCGTTCGAGGCGGACGTGATCATGGCGGAAAAGGGCGCGCTGATCGGGTTTGCCGGACCGCGCGTCATCGAGCAGACCATTCGGCAAAAACTGCCCGAAGGGTTCCAAAGGGCTGAATTTGTACAGAAAAAGGGCTTTGCCGATATCATCGTCGAGCGGAAAGAGATGAAAGAGAAACTTGCGGCGCTGTTAAAAATGCACTGCGCGGAGGTGAGCGCATGAACGCATACGAGATCGTATTGAAGAGCCGCGAAAAGGGCAGGCCCACCGCGCTGAAATACATCGGAAAGATCGTGGACGGGTTTATCGAACTGCACGGAGACAGGCGCTTCGCCGACGACCGGGCCGTCATCGGCGGCATCGGTTACATCGGCGGCCGCCCCGTTACCGTAATCGGGATCGAGAAGGGAAGCGACACCAACGGAAAGATCGAGCACAACTTCGGCTGCGCTCACCCGGAAGGATACCGCAAGGCGGTCCGCCTGATGAAGCAGGCGGAAAAATTTCATCGCCCCGTACTCTGTTTCGTCGATACGTCCGGCGCGTATTGCGGCATCGGCGCGGAAGAGCGCGGTCAAAGCGAGGCGATCGCCTCGTCGATCATAGAGATGATCCGCTTAAAGACGCCCACGCTTTCGATCATTATCGGCGAAGGCGGCAGCGGCGGCGCGCTCGGCCTTTCCGCGGCCGATGAGGTTTGGATCACGGAGACGTCTACCTATTCGGTCATTTCTCCCGAAGGGTGCGCTTCGATCTTGTGGAAAGACAGCGCAAAAGTCGCCGAAGCTTCGGAATGCCTGAAGCTGACGGCGGAAGATCTGCTGCGGTTGGGTGCGGTGGAAAAGGTAGTGAAAGAAAACGGATTCAACGATGAATTTTATGAACGTCTGGGCAGGGACATCGCTGCATTTTTTGCCGAAAAGAGCGAAGTGCCTGCGGAGTCGCTTGTCGAAGCGCGGTATGCAAGGTTCAGAAAATTTTAATCGTTTCAGAGCAAAGGAGGAGAATATGATAGCCATCGTAACCGATTCTTCCGTCGGATACTCGACGACGGAAATAGCCAGCCGCGGGATCGTCAGCGTCGTGCCGCTCAACTACCAGTTCGGCACGGGGTTTTACGAAGAGGCCGCGTCTGACCGCAACGGGGATTTTCTGTCGCTCATGCGAAGGTCGAATCCCTGCAAAACGGCGCAGCCCGCGCTGAACAATTTTATACGGACTTTTCAGAATCTGACCGATAAGGGCTGCGACGTGATCTGCATCGTGCTTTCTTCGGCGCTTTCCGGCACCTATTCGTCGGCGTGTTTTGCCGCGGATCAGGTAGGCGGGAACATCCGCGTCGTCGATTCCGCTACGATCGGGCCCGGTCTGCACCTGCTTGTCGACGAAGCGGTAAATATGGCAAAGTGCGGCCTCGGGTTTGAAGAGACGGTAAAACATCTCGAAATTTTAAAGAAAAAGATCGGCATCGTGTTCAGCGTGGAATCGCTCGAGCGGCTGCTGCTGGGCGGCAGGCTGAACAATGCAAAGGCGAAAACGTCGCTGAATCTGCGCCCGATCTTTGAACTGAAAGGGAAGATCCTCTTCAAAAGCAATGCGCGCGGTGCGCGCGAGCGGCTGGAGGAAATGCGCGCGCTCGTCCCGAACGGCGCACGCCGCCTGATCGTTTGCCGCTGCGGTGAAAAAACCAACGTTTCCGACTTTACACAGATGTTGGGGGCGAGGTTCCCCGCGGTGTATATTCACCAAAGGGTCGTCGGGCCGGTGCTGAGCATTCACGTCGGAGAAGGCGCTTTCGGCGTCGCCTATATTGTAAAGGATTAAAACGCGGCGGGGTTCGACCCGCCGTTTTTATCGGCGCTTTGCCGTACGGAGCGCGGAAGAGCGGGAAAGGATTTCTTGCAGGGTACAGGCTGCGGAGCGTAAGTTGCGGAACGGCGGCTTGTTATTTATTTTCCAGCGGCGGATTTTCAGACGGCTTCGGCGCAAAACAGGGGGCGGAGCAGAGAGAGAAGCGCCTTTTTGCGGCGGAAGAAGGCGCGGAAGGGCCGCGGGGTCTGTGCACCGTACGGCCGATTTGTGTTCGTGCGGCGGGCGGGGATCTGCGGGACGAATGCGGCAAACGGTTTTCGAAAAATAAGAAGGGTTGACGACGTTGCCCGGCTTGCGGGCAATGGCAGGGCTTGCGTATGCTGTATATGCGGAAGACGCCCGCGTCCAGCGCGGCGATCTTGTATGTTTTAATATTGGGGCTCGTATTGTTCCCGACCGATTGGCTCGGCGCTCTGTTTACCGAAAACGAACAGCTCGCCCGCTTTTTGGGGCTGGGGATCATGCGGCTGGTGCTGTTCGGCCTTTTGCTCTTTCTTGCATGGAAGATGGGGATCCGCGGCGTATGGCTGCCGCGGCGCGGCGAGTTGGGGGCGCTGTTGGCGGCGGTCCCCGCGTTTATCGTGGCGGCAAACAACTTTCCGCTCGTTGCCCTCGCTTCCGGTACGGCGGAAATTACGGGCAGCGCCGGCATGATCGCCGCGTTCGCCTTCCAATGCCTCGCCGTGGGGCTGTTCGAAGAGACGGCATTCCGCGGCATCATCTTTCCGTTCGTGCTCGGCAAAACGGGCACGGGAAAGAAGGGGCGCTTTGTCGCCGTCCTCGTTTCGAGCGCAATGTTCGGGCTGCTGCACCTCGTAAATCTGCTCGGCGGATTTTCGGGCGGCGTGTTTTTGCAGGTGGGGTATTCTTTTTTGATCGGATGCATGCTGGCGGTGATCACTTTCCGCGGGGCGGGCGTGTTTACCTGTGCCGCGGCGCATGCGCTGTTCAATTTCGGCGGCAACGTCGTGCCGTATTTGGGTACGGGCAGCTTTGCGGATATCTGGAGTATCGGAGAGATCGCGCTTACTGCCGCGGTAGGAGCGGCTGCGGTTGCGTACTTTGCCTGGCTGTTGTACAAAAGCAAGCCCGATTGCGCCGACGGTTTTGCCGTTTATCCCCCGGCAGATATGCAGATGCCGGAAAACGAAACGGGCGGCGACGCACCCGCGCGGCAGGAGAATGCAGAAGAAACCGAAGAAAAAGAAGACACGGGCGGCCGCGGCGACAGGACTTGACGCATTGCAGTGAAAGCATCGCCTGTAATTTTACGAATAATTTTTTACGAATGCAGGGCTTCCGCAATTTGCGGAAGCCCTGCGCAATTAATTTTGTTTAAATTATTTTAAAAAAACTGTTGCAAAGGCGGTTTTTGTGTGTTACAATGCAATTGTTAGAAATAAGCAAATATTGTTAATTTTAATAAACAATGTGATCATAAAGTTGCAAAAATTCTCAAAATTAAAATTAAATTCATACAATTCTATTATAAAAAATCAATTCAAGGGAGGTTATTATGAAGCGGATACTTGTTGCGGCTGTCTGCGCGGCGCTGGGGTGTGCCTGTCTGTTCGGGTTTTACGGATGCGGAACGGACCCGGAGTATGACGTGTACGTCAACTTTTATTGTTATTACGACGAGGAGTTTCTCTATGACGAAATTCCTTCGGCGGATAAGTACGTATGTACGTTTCGCGCCGAAAAGGATAAAGATGCGCAAGGTACGCTGAAATACCGCGAAAAGGGATATTATTATTTTACTTACGAAGTGTTTTACAGCACGGGGATACCTTACGAAATGAACAGCGAAGAAAAAGAGGCACAAGTTATAAGGGCTATGCCCGATGAAATTTATCCGGAAAGGAATACAAAATCGATTTCAAAATTGATTAGAATTGAGACTTCTAGAGGCGGTTTAGAGAGATTTTATTCCGTTGAAATCCAATTTGGTTGGTGATTGCGGATTTGTAAACGATTAAAGGAGTGAGGAGAAATGAAAAGGATTATAGTACCATTGCCGACTTTATCTGCGGTTCGGTGCTCGGGGAGCAGGGGCGAATGATTGGCAGTTTACTGATTTTACAATGTCTGTTTATTATACAAATTAAAACAGCAAGGATCGATTTATAACGGCGACGGGGGAAAGAAAGAGCGATGAAAAGGATGCTTTTAACGGCGGTAAGCGCCGCGATAATGCTCGGGGTTTGCCTGTTCAATTTCAGTGCGTGCGATAAAGGCGATCCCGCATACGACGTGTACCTCGTAGTGGAATGCTACTACATGCGTGAAGACACCGTGGAACCGATGCGTGATCCATATCATCTTGAAAAAGAGATCATTCTCGAAAAAGATGAAATCGTGACCGATTCTTTGGTGGTGCGCACGAAAGGGTATTATCATTTTCGCATTTCTCTCTATCATCACAATATAGACAGGAAAGCTCAGGATGTAAGATACACAAGAATTGACATTGATTGGGAAGACAGGATCTCCGCAGACGTACAAAACGACAAAGAGTCGCCTTATGTTTTTATGCAGGAAGTTCCGATCCACAGTTACCGCGGCACAATCCCCGCGCGCTATGCGCTGCGGCTGAACATCGTGCCGTTCGAAGAGATAGAAGAGGGGGAATACCGCGATAAACTGCTGGAAGAAATGACGTAGCAAAAACAGGCGACCGGCAGAAAGAAGGAAAAAGCGGCCCGCCGCGCTTTACAAGCGCGGCGGGCCGTTCGTTTAAAACAGGTCCGATTATGCCGCCGAGGGTTCGGAGAGCCCCAAAGCTCGGCGGAGTATTGACGCGAAGACTCTGTAACCGTTACTGGTCAAGTGAGTGTTATCGGCATCCCACAGAGAAGAAACGGGAGTTCCGTTTTGGCACAGTTCATCGAACATGTCAATCACTGTAAAATGGTCGTCCGTTTCTGCATAGGAAGCGATCATGCCGTCCAGTTCCTGCGCCCTTGCCCAAACAAGTACATTGTTATATAAAGTGGGGGAAGGCATGATATTGATATAATAAATTTCGATGTCGGGGAAATCGCGGCGGACGAGGCGGATAAATTCTTCGAAGTACGCGTACGCATCGGCCGCCGAACCGGTATTTACGTCATTCGCGCCGCAATAGAGGATCAGGCGCGCCGGGGCAAAAGGCTGCACGAGCCGATCGTAAAAGCTGAGCCAATCGCGCCAAGTCGATCCGCCGATACCTACATTGATCACGTCGGGCTGGCCGTCTCCGTCGGCGTCAGGCAGGCCCGCAAGGTCGCTCAGGTAACCGTCAACGGGGTTGCCGTTCGAATCGACGCGGGTCGGCTTCCAAAAATCGAAAGTGGAACTGCCGACGAGCAAAGTCTGCCCCGCTGCGGCGCCCGCATATTGCTGCGCGTAGGCTTCCGCGCGGCTTTCGTACGGAGAGCGGTATACATATTCCTGCAAAGCGCCGACAAAGGCCGAAACTTCATCGGCATCCGTCTGTAAAGCGAAATTTTTTACGCGCACCGCGCATTTTTGTCCGCCGAGCGATATTGTAAAGGTTTCCTGCGAAGCGTATTCGAAATAGATCTCATCGCCTATGAAGAAGAGGATCTTTCCTGCATGCACTGTGACGCCCAAATCGAGTTCTCGGTTGACGTTTGAGGCGATCAGATGCCAGTTTTGCGCGGTTCCGCCCCGAATTTCTTCGGTAAAAATCTGATATGTTCCGCCTTTGAGGTATTCGAGAACGAACCGAACCCCGTTTCCGTTTTGGGTAAGAAGTTTGATTTCGCCCTGCCCCCATTCCTGCGGATTGAGGATGCCGAATCTCGCGGTAAAATAGAAGTCGTTCGATTGCAGGGGAGAGTTGCCGTCTTTCAAAGCAGCCGCTTGGTATGTTTCGCCGTATTTCACAAAAGATAATCCGCTGTTTTCAGTGAACACGTCGTTTTCGACGAACGGGTCTGCCGCCGCTTCGGCCGATTCAAACTGTTTGCGGATTTGTTCGACTTTTAAAGGATCTGTGGTCGAATCCAAATCAGAGTAGGTAATATCAACGTTTTGGATGACTTCCATAATGGCGTTCGCGTACCCCCAATTTGTTTCGTATTTGCACATCAGTTTGTTTTCAACGAACAACAAGACGGTACCGCTGTCATAAATAAAAGCAAAATCCGCCGTCCAATCGTACGAATCGGTCAATGCCGTTTGTGAGGTACACAGCGTATTGTTTTGAGGATCTCCGACGCCGCCGTTCTGTGTGCGGTAATAGCAACTGTTATTCCCCTCCCTTCTGTTGATGGTAAAACGGCTCCAATTGCTGTTATCGGAATAGCACATAAAACCGAGATGTCCGCTTTTTCCCGCTACTGTCAAGGTATGGATGGTACCGGTAACGGCAAAGGAATATCCTGCAACGGGGTTGCCGTTTTTATAAAAGGATACCATAACGGGGGATGCCGTCGAGTTGCTTTGGTCTACACGCACGGTACCGTTTTCCAAATCTTGCATACATTTGGATAAATTGTTTGTTGTGCCGATCGTATTGCCGACCAGGGCATCATAATAATTCGCGGTAACTTCCGAATATAATTCCTGTACGGCTTGTTCGTCCGTTTCGCAGCGGATGTTTGAAATTGCTGCCTTCATCGGGTAAGGGCTGTTCGAAATTACCGGCTGCGAATTTTCCAGCCCTTCGAGTGCCCGATGATAGACGATCTCTCCGTCGAGAAGCATGGCGACGTCTTCGCCGCAAACCACCAAGCCCAGGCGCATCGTTCCGTGCGTATAATAGAAAGAGGACAGATGTTCTGTATAGTTGAGGTAAGACGAACTGTCGTCGCGGTAGTCGCTGAAGACGCAGATCTCTTTTGCATTTGTCGCCCGGATCACAAACCGAATCTGTTTGTTTTCGCGCGAAAAAGCGGAGAGCGCAAGTTCGCCGGCCGAGGCCATATCGGAAAGTTTTACATCGAAAGAAAGAGCGTAATCCGTGTGCGGGGCGGTGCCGTCTTCCGTATAAAAAGCTGCGGAGACACCCGATTTCTGCGTTACGAAAGCACCCTCTTCATTGTTCCAGGCGAATAAATCGTCTGTGCCGAGCGAACCGCCGTAATATTTGCCGAATACATTCTGTACGGACAGCCCGATCGCGAAGTTTCGCTCTGTTCCGTCTTCCGCCGTAACTTGAAACAGGATCGCTCCTTCTTCGCGGTCAAAACGGGCGGTAAACTGCGCGTTTTCGGCGAGATCGGCATCGACTGCCGCGGCAATGTTTTCCGATTCGGCGAGGGCCAGCCAAGTTTCGGCGGGTACGGTGCATCGATTTTCATCAACGGCATGCCCCGCGATCGTTTTTACGGTCATTGACGTATCGTCGGAAAGAACAACGACGGAAACGGTGGTCTGTTCAACCGTGCCGTCTTCCGCAACGGCCGTGAACTGCAGAAGTTTCTGTTCGGGATCGAGGGAGACGGAAACGGAGGCGCCGAGCGAAACGGAAAAATCGCACAGGTCGGCAACGTTTTCCGCCGAGCGCAATTTTTCCCATTCCGCGGAAGACAGAACGACCGTTGCATCCGCTGTGGATTTGCCGCAGACAGACCGCACGGTCATACCCGTTTGATTCGACAACACTTTGACGGCAATTTCCGTGCTGGTTGTGCCATTTGTATTTTTTGCCGTGAAGATGACTTTGTAATTGACTCCGTCGACCGCCACACTGACCGAATCGGCTCCGTCTGCTGAAAATTGGCAGAGATTTTCCGCATAGGGCGCGGAGACCAATGCTTCCCAAGCTTCGGTTTTCAATGTAACAGCGCGGTCGGCTACCTCTTCGCCGCAGATTTTTTCCACGAGCACTTCGGAAGGAGGCGAGCCTTCGGAAGGGGAACCGGATTTTGAAGAACATCCTGTGATGAGCAGCAACGCGGCTGCGGCGAGCAGCAAAAGAATCAGCGGGACCGTGAATGAAAGCCGAAGGGCCGAATATGTCTTTTTCATTGCGCTTTTCTCCTTTTCGATTGCCGTTGACAATCGCTTTTTTTTATAGTATAATACAGAAAATATAGTAATTCAATATAATTTTTCAACTAAAAATCATAAAAATCAAACGAAGACGGGGAAAAGGGATGTCGCAAATCGTATCTAAGTACAGCGTGAAAGAAAAATCGGACAAGGTACATTTTTTGCCGCAGCCGCATAACGATGATTTTTTGTATTATCTTACGAGCGTGGGGCACGAGTATCTCAACCGCTCTTATTATATGGAAAGAAAGGACTCCGATGTATATATGATCGATTACGTTGTGCGCGGGAAGGGGCATCTTTCTTGCGGTAACGGAAAAAGTTTTACCCTGCGGGAGGGGGATCTGTGCTTCGTATATCTGGGGGAGCCCAGTATTTTTTATCCCATGGGCGACGATTTTGAAATTTATTTTTTCCATGTCAAGGGAGCGCAAATCAAAGAGTTGTATCAGGCATTTGTACACAATGCGGGAAACGTGATCGGAGGATTTTCGGAAAAACTTGCGGCGGATTCTTTTTCCAGCATCCGCGAACGGATCGATGCCGGCCCTGATTTTAAAGAAATTTCCATAATTTTATATCGATTCCTTTTGGAAATTTTGGAAAGATCGCAGCGCCAAAAGGACGCATATCCGCCGTTTATAATGAAAATTTTTCAAAAGATCATCGATCATGGCTGTACGGTTCAGCAATTGGCCGAGGAACTCGGATTTCATGCAGTCTATTTAGAAAGGCAGTTTAAACGGTATACGAAAAAAACATTACGACGCTTCTTGACGGAACGCAAGCTGAGTTTGGCCGAGAATCTTTTGCTTACTACTGACCTGACTATAAATGAAATCGCCCAGCGCATCGGCTATGCGGACAGCAACGGGCTGATCAGTTTGTTTCGTACGGAACTGCACTGTACGCCTTTGGCATTCCGCAAAAAACGCGGGAGCATTGAAAAAACAGAGGAATAAACAGCGCCGCCCGAGTAAGGCGGCGCTGTGATTTTAATATGCTTTATAAAAATGCATTCTTTTCTTCCGAATACGTATATCCGATGGAGGCGAGCTTGCCTCGGATCTCGGCTTCGTCTGCGCCGAGATCGTCGCACAGCTGCGCGAGAGAGCGGTACTGATCGCGCAGCTTCATATTGATAAAACTTAAGAGGATCGCGGGATCCTGCGGAAGAGGGGGCATAAAATTCTCCTTGTCTCTTTCAATCGTCTTTCTGCGTACAGACGCGATGCGCGCCGCATGCCGCAAGAGAGGCGCGCGGCACCGTTTTGGCGGGAACGGTTCAGTCTTTTTGGCGATATGCGCGTTTCAGCCGCGCAACGGTCAAAAACACGAAAACCGCGGCGATCACGGCGAGTGCCGCCAAAGGTATAAACGGGTTATAGTCGTACATGCTTTTTTGGAACCATTCCGACCAGCCGTTGATCCCGCTCGCATGGCCGAACACGGCGACGCCCCAAGCCGCGGGCGTTATGTATTTGAATACGTCCGCGCCGCCGCCCAGCGAAATCAGACAGTCGCTGAACACGACCTGCATGATAATGAGCACGAGCACGGGGAGGATCGCGCTTTCCGATTTTTTTAAGAGTGCGGAAACGAACAGCCCGATCGCGGTCAGGGAGATGTTCACCAGCGCGGCGGCGGCAAAACAGAACGCATAGCCGGAAAGGTGCAAAAAGGAATAGTCGATGAACAGCATGCTCCCGAAAAACAGGATGGCGCACTGCACGATCCCGACAACGCTGAGGACGAAAAATTTCGAAAACACGTATGCGGTGATATCCAGCCCGCCGAATACTTCGCGGGAGAGGATCTCGCGCTCTTTGCAGATCTCGCGGTAGCTGTTGAGGATCCCCATCAGCGCAGACATCACGATCACCATAAAGGCGATCACGTTTGCCTGCGTAACGTCGTGTGCGGAAAAGGCGTCTTTTTGGCTGACGATAAAGAGGATGAGCAGCATAACGGGCGCCTGCAGCAACATGGGCAAAAACAGCCCCGCGCTCGTAAAGATCTGTTTGAAATAGCGGCGCGTAAGCACGCGGAAATGCATGAGGTTCATGCGCGCCGAGCGGCGTTTAAAGCGTCTCATTGCCGTCCTCCTTTGCCCCTTTTCCGCGCTTTGCGCCGTTGGCGGGCGCGTTTTCCTGTGCAGGCGGGACGGCTTCGCGCCGCCGCCTTTTGCGCGGAAGGTCTGCGGGCGGCTTTTCCCAGGCGTATTTTTCTTCGTCGGGCGTTTCTTCGGGCGGCAGCGCACAGCCTGCGCCGTATTCCTCGGTCAGTTCGGCGTACAGTTCTCTGTAATAATCGCTGCGCCTGTATTTGCGCGCATAGTTTTCGGCTGTCTCTTCGTCGGTGAGGGCGGCGAAGATGCGCGAATAGGTGCGGCGGTTGAACCAGCGGAAAGCATCTTTCGCCGCGCCGTAATAGCACAGCCTTCCGCCCTTTCCCAGGAACGCGACGCGGTCGCACTTGTCGAGGTTGTCCATCGCGTGCGTGATCACGACGATCGTCCGGCCCTTTTTGGTAAGTTCTTTGAGGAGGTCCATCATTTCCAGGTCGAGGTCGGGCGAAAGGCCGCTCGTCGGTTCGTCCAAAAAGATGACCTTCGGGTCGGACAGGAGTTCCATGGCGATGGAAACGCGCTTTTTTTGCCCTCCGGAAAGGGACGAGATGCGCAATTTTTCCTTTCCTTGCAGGCGTACGTCCGCGATCGCCTCGTTTACGCGCCGTGCGAGCTCTTCTTTGGAGAGATCGGCGCGCGTGCGAAGCTGCGCCGTATAGCGCAGCGCGTCGAATACGGTGAGGTCGTCGTGCATGATATCCTTTTGCGGAACGTAGCCGATGACGCCCTTATAGGAATTGATGTTTTCGTAATAGTCGTTGGTATCGTAATAAATTTTGCCGTCGGTTGCGGGGCGCATGCCGTTGATGCAGTCCAGCAAAGTGGATTTTCCCGCGCCGCTTCCGCCGACGACGGCGACGAACTGCCCCGCTTCGATGCGGAAAGTTACGTCGGAAACCAGCGAAATTTTACCGCGCGCGTTGCGGTCCTGCACCCGCTTGCAGACGTTGACGGCGTCGATCCGGATCCCGCCCGCCGCCGTCGAATACAGGAGCTTGTTGCGGTAAAATATGTATGCCGCCGAAGGAATGGAGATGCGGTCGTAATCGCTCAGTTTCTGCCGCTTGATCTTGCGGTTGTTGACGTAGGTGCCGCTTACGCTGTGCGCGTCCTCGATGTAGCAGTCGCTGCCGTCGAATACGATAAAGAATTGCTTTTCGGAAACGAGAGGGTTCTGTACGCGGATATCGCAGGAACTGCCGCTGCCGATGGTCGTAACCGTCTTTAAAGAGAGGTCGAACGCCGAGCCGGACTGTTTGCGGCTGATCTGCTTTACCTGCGACAGGGCCGCGATCTCGCTCGCTTTTTCTCCTTCGCGCCGGAAAGAAAGGACGCCGTCCAGTCTGACGAGCGGCTTTTTGAATTTTTTGCCGCCCAGGCAGAGGACGCTGCGGGCGCCCGGCTGCGAAAGATCCTCCGCATACCATACGTTGTTTTTGCGCACGAGCTTCAGCTGAACGGGCTGGATATACTGCGATTTGATGCAGATATCCGCCGTTCGCTTGGATCCGACGGAGATCTCGTCGCGCTCGCCGCCGACATAAAAGCGGAACAGGTCGCCTTCCTGTATTTTCAAAACGATGTTTTTCAAAAATATTTCTCCCTCGCGTAAGTGCGGATATTATAGCACATTTTTATGCCCGCGCGCAACTCAGCCGCATACCGTTTCCGCCTTTTTTCGTTCCAGGGCGCGCGGCGGCCGGGAAATCGTTGACGGAAATTTTTGCATGAGTATAATAGATATTCGAAAAAAGTTTTGCGGAGAGAACGGGAATGCAGGCGGAAAGCAGTGAAAACAGGCCGGGGCGCGGCAGGCGTGTCATATCGGCGGCGGCGCATTTTATAAAGAGCAGTGCGGTTTTGCTCGTCGCTTTGGCGGCGGCGGGCATTACCTGTATTTTCGTGCCCGTGGATAAAGAGTATCTCGGTTACTTCGATCTGCAGACGCTCACCTGCCTGTTCTGCACGCTGGCGGTGGTGGCGGCGTTTAAAGACATCAAATTTTTCGAGTGGCTGGCGGATATCATCGTGCGGCGGTTCAAGAATATGCGCAACATCGTTCTGGCGCTGGTATTCGTTACATACTTCGGCTCGATGATCATGGCCAACGATATGGCGCTGATCACCTTTCTGCCGCTCGGGTATTTTGTGCTCGATTCGTGCGGGAACAAAAAACTTACGGCGTTTACCTTCATCATGCAAAACATTGCCGCAAATCTGGGCGGCATGCTGACCCCCTTCGGCAATCCGCAGAATTTATACCTGTACTCGTACTATTCCATCGGCGCGGGCGAGTTCTTTAAGATCATGGCCCTTCCGTTTGCCGCGGCGTTCGTCCTGATTCTGGCGACGTGCCTGTTCGTAAAACCCGAACGTGCGGAAATTTCGGCTAAACCGAAAGCCCGCCCTCCCGTTTGGCGCGTTGCCGCCTATACGGCGCTGTTTGCGCTTTCGGTACTGATCGTGTTCCGCGTTTTCCCGTATTATTGGGGGCTGTTGGCCGTGGCGGCGGCGCTTCTCCTGCTGGATTTCCGTTCGCTGCTTCGGGTCGATTACGCGCTTCTGCTCACCTTCTGCGCCTTTTTTGTCTTTTCCGGGAACATGGCGCGCATCCCGGCGGTCGAAAACTTTCTCGGGTGGCTGATCGCGCTCGATCCGCTGGCATTCGGCACGCTTTCCTGCCAGATCATCTCGAACGTGCCCTCCGCCGTTCTCCTTTCGAAATTTACCTCCGATTATGCGCGGCTGTTGATCGCCGTCAATATCGGCGGCCTCGGCACGCCGATCGCCTCTTTGGCCAGCCTGATCACGTTGAATACCTACCGCCGCGTTCGGCCGGGAGAAACGAAAAAATACCTCGTGCGGTTTTCGGCCCTGAATTTTTCCTTCCTCGCCGTGCTGATGGGGGCGGGATACCTGACGGCAGCGATCTTATAAAAATCGGAAAAAGCATTGAATTTCGGCCCGCGGGCCGGTGCACGCAAAACCAAAAGGTTGGAACAGGACAAAAATAAAAACGCCCCCGCCGCGGATGCGGCGGGGGCGTTGCTGTTGCGATTATTCTCCGCGGAAGGGGAGAAGGGCGACGATGCGCGCCTTTTTGATGGCGTTGGAAAGTTCCCTCTGGTGCATGGCGCAGGTACCGCTCATGCGGCGGGGAAGGATCTTGCCGCCTTCGGTGATGAATTTTTTCAGACGGTTCACGTCTTTATAATCGATAAACTCCACTTTTTCCTGGCAGAAAGCGCAAACTTTTCTGCGGGAAGTTCTCTTCATGGGTTTACGAACTACGGGTTTTTCTTCCATGATCAATCTCCTTATTTCAATTTCCCGCGTTTCTTTCAAAGAACGAAAGAAACGGCCTTATTTTGAAGGGGCTGCCCGATTTCCCGCCGCGTTCGGGCGGGAGGAGGGGGAACCCTTCGCCGCGGCGCCGCTGAATTGCGCACCGCCGCATACCCTGCAACATTACGGCGCATACGCGCTTTTGTGCAGGCGATGATGAACTTTTTATTTGCGAAGCAAAACGCGCGGGCGTACGGCGATCAGAACGGAATGTCGCTGTCGTCGTCAAACGCTTCGAGCGCGGGCTTCTTCCTGGGCGCCGCAGGCGCAAAATCGTCGTCGGCGGAAGAGGAAGCGTTTTTCGGGGTCAGGAATTCGACGTCGTCGGCAATGATGTCGACCGCCGTGCGCTTTTGGCCCGTGCTGTCTTCATAATTGCGCATCTGGATGCTTCCCGTGATCGCGACTTTGTTGCCCTTTTTAACATACTTCGCGACGCGCTCTGCAAGCTGGCGCCAAGCGGTGATGTTAAAAAAGTCGGTCTCGTCGTTGGAGGAAAAGCGGCGGTTTACCGCGAGTCCCAAACGGCACACCGCAACGCCGCTGTTCGTTTCCGACAGTTCGGGGTCGCGCGTAACGTTTCCGATCAAAAATACCTTGTTCATGTTTCCCTCCGCGATCAGTTCGCTTTCGTGATCATTCTGCGCATTACGCCGTCGGTAATGCCCGCGATGCGGTCGAGTTCCTTCAAAACCGAACCTTCCGCTTCGAACGTCATGAGCACATAAAAAGCGTCGCTTTTGTAATTGATAGGATAAGCGAGTTTCTTTACGCCCCATTTGTCGGTCGAAAGCACGGTACCGCCCAAACTCTTGACGAGGTCTTCGAATTTGGCGATCATTCCGTCGCGCGCCTCTTCGGCGATGGCGGAGTCGATCAGATACAGCATCTCGTATTTCATTGATTTCACCTCCCGGTCTTAGTCGGCGTACCGTAAAACGGCACGCAAGGTTTTGCGCCTTTTCTTCGGCGCATTTGGTATTATACCGCATTTTTTTGATTCCGTCAACGGTTTTTGCCTTTTTACGGCAAAAAGGTTTGCCGTTTGCGCGGAAAATGATGAAAACAGCGCTCCCTCGGAAGGGGGAGCGCTGTTGCGGCTTGCTTCAGTTGCCGCCGGAAGGGCGCGTGATCAGGTTGTAGATTTCCGTGATCAGATCGTTCAGCGTGAGGCTTCCCAGCGTTTTGGAGGGATCGCTTGCCGAAACGGGGGTCGCGAGCATCTCTTCGGCGGTAACGCCCGAACCATCCGGCGGCGTGATGTCGATCATGCCGTCGGCATACAGGTTGCCGAGCGTCATCGAATTCATGTTGGCGCGCACGTTGGAAACGAGCTCGTCGATGTTCTGCATTTTGCAGCTCTGTTCTGCGCCGTCGGCGGTGATCAGATATTTCCAGACCCCGCGCACCGTGCCGTAGGTAAACAGCTTTGTCCCGGCGGGCAGGCTTTGGGCAACGGTATACACGATTTTGCCGTCCTGCGCCGCCGAATCGAGCGCGACAGCCGTCCACGTCTCTTTCTCCGCGTCGAAGTAATACAGATTGCCGTAATCGGAGGTGAATCCGTCCGACGTATATTCGCCGACGTACGCGAGACGGGTGTACAGATCTTCGCTTTCGTATTCGGGGAGAACGCCGTACGAAGCGGTTTCCAGTTCGACGGCCCTATACGTGCCGGGGGAAGGCTGATAGTACAGGGTTTCAATGTCTGCGGGATACGTTTCCCGATAATCGATCTCGGCGTAAACGTATTCGCCGTCCGCTCCGGAGGAACGGGTATACAGCTGTACTTTGGAATAATCGACGGAGTTTGCGTCTTCCGCGTCGTAAGCGGGCAGTTTACGGGCCGTGGCGCCCGTGGCGAGCACAAACACGTACGAGCCCGCCTCGGTTTCCGATTCGCGCAGGACATACAGAGGCACTCCCGCGCTTTTGTACAGCGTCAGTTCGGCTTCTTCCAAAAGCTTATAGTGGCTGTACAGCGTCAGGGAAGAATCGGATCCGTGCACGTCGGGGTCGTATGTTTCGTAATTGCCGCGGTCGTAAACGAACAGATTGTTTGCTCCGTACAGGGCGAGAAGGCCGTTCGTTCCTTCGTACTGCGCCGCATTGCCGACCGCAAAGCGGGTGTAGATGTCGTCCGCAAAGACCGCCTGTACAGAGAGATCGCGCAGGTCGGCCGCGAGCGTCTGCAGCGTGGAATTGCGCAGGTTGTCCAGGAGGGGATTTGCCTCCGTGCCGTCCTCTTCGAGCAGGTCGCCGATGGGGATATCGTCGATCACTTCGCCGACCTCGCCGAGCGAGACATCGGCCAGCGCCTGCAGGATCTTGGGCGAGACCTCGGTGCCGTTCGCGGCCGCCTCTTCGTCGGTTACGATCGTGAGGATCTGCCCCAGCGTCAGAGAATCGACCTTGTCGGCATCGGAAAAATCGTTTAAAGACCAGTCGGCTATGGCTTCCATCAGCTTGTGCGGGTTTTCGCCGAGGTCGACGGCGTCGGAAATTTTGATGCCGTCCATTCTTCCCGAAATTTCGCCGATCGTTCGGCGGTTGATCGGTTCAATGGTAACGCCGTCCGCGGCGACGGTGTAATCCTGTCCTTCCGTGCCGTATGCGAGGTACAGAAGGAGGCGCGAAGAGTTCGCGTTGAGGTCGAGCACGTCGTCAAGGTGCAGCGCCTGCATTTCGGGCGTCATCGCGTCGGACAGATATTCGAGCGGGACGTACAGTACCGTTTCCAGCAAACCGCTGTCCATTGCGATGCCGAAATAGCGGCCCACCCCGTCGAGGGTAAGCGTCTGGGTGTTCAGGGAGGCGGAGAGGGCGTCCATCGCGTATGTCAGGGGCAGGGACGCGATCCCGTTCGTGCGGACATACAGCGCCGTTTGGGCGCTTGCCGCAGAGACAGGGGCTTCCGCATATTCGTATTCGAGCGAATACAGCGTTTCGTCGCCGTATTCGTCCGCAATGGCGTAGCCGCCGTTTTCTTCGTCCACGATATAGTTTCCCGTCTCCGCGTCCGTAAGCGTCGCGAGGAGGTAATATTTCCCGTCGGATTGGTAATATTCGCCCGATTCGGGCTTCGCGTCGCGCTGTACATACAGGGGACGGTAGCGGTATTGCGCCGCGATCTCGGGGCTGTACACGCTTTTTTGTTCTTCCGCGGCGCCTGCGGAAACGTAGCCGCCGGCTTCGGCGGACCAAACGCAGAGCGTTTCCGTTGTCTTTTCGTCCTGTTCGAGGGCGAAGGTGTAATGTTCCGCGCTCTCCGAAGAGCCCGCGGCATACACCGCGTCATTGTTTTCGGTGATGCGCGCGTACGTCGTAACGGACGTACCGTCGGCGGAAACAGCCGTCCTTTGCAGGTACAGCGCTTCGCCGTTTACGGTGAGATAACCGCCCGAACCCTTCGCAACGCCGTCGAGGGAATACAGTTTCCGCTCTTCCCAGGTTACGATGGCGCGCTCCGTCTCGGCGCCCGTCTCGTCCGTCCGGGTAAACGTATCCGCGAACGTTTCGGTGCGCGTGTAATAGGTATACGCGGTATCGGACATCGAAAATGCCTTGTCGACCGTTCCCGATTCGTTATCGTTGACCTGCGTGTCGATCCAAAGGGGCTCTTCCCCGTCGGGCGCGCCGTGGATCAGATCCATATCCGGGAGGTCGAAGGAGAACTGCTCGGAAAGGTCGGCAAGCGTTCCCGTGATCACGAGTACGGAAGAAACGTTCGACGTAAGCTGATCGACGGGCGTCGAATACAATTCGCCGCGGTCGAGCTTGAACAGGCCGACGTTTTCGACGTTGTCGACGACGGCGTCCATCTTTTCGGCAAGGGCGGGAGAGATCTCCCGCAGGGTGTCGAGCGTGATGTCTCCGCTGAGCGCTTCGGAAACCTTCTGCACGAATTCGGATATGGTGCCGTCGTACGATTCCGATATCCATTCGGTGTCGCCCGGCAGCCAGCCGGCGATGGTGCGCACTTTTACCGTTTTATAAACGACGACGATCGTGCCCGCGATCGCGCCGATAAAGATGACGAGGGTCAGAAAGATCGTCAGAAGCTTCCCGCCCAGGCTGAAATTGGATTTTACCATATTTTACCTCATTTACCTCGCTGTTTTACAGTTCGCCGTGCAGCACGATAAAGGCACAGCGGCCGTTGAGCTCGTATTCGCCGGGGTTTTCCAGGCGGAAGCTCTCCCCCGCGGAAAAATCCGTTTCGCCGCGCGCGTGTTTGAAATGTCCGTTTCCCGACAGGATATGCACCGTATCCGTCCCCTCGCTGAACAGCTTGAAGCGGCGGGGGGAATCCACATACAGGGCGTTCTCTTTTTTTCCGACGCGCGCGCCCTGCACCGCTTTGTCGGAAAAGGCAAACCCGGCCTCGGAAGGGAGGTCTGCCGCAATTTGTATCCGTTCGATCTTCATACCTGTATTATAATATAACCACGCGCGTTTTGCAATGATTCGGCGCTGTTAAATTCTGCTACGGGGCGAATTTTCACATTTCCGCGCCGCCATCGTCGCCGTATTCGCCGTCCGAAAGAAGGAAATCGGCGCGTTGGTCGGAAATTTCCGAAACGTTTTTCAGCTTTCGGTCGATGGTGCGCGTCTTTTTCGCCGCGTTTTCGATTGTATCCTGCGCTTCCTGCAGCTTTTTCTGCGCCTTTTCGAGGATCTGCACGAAATTGCGGAACTCGTGGCGGAAAGCGGACAAGAGCTCCCACAATTCGCCCGAACGCTTTTCGATCGCCGCGGTTTTGTACCCGATCTGCAGGGTGGTCAGAAGCGCGCCGAGATTTGCCGGCCCGCAGGCGAGGATGCGCTTTTCCGCGAAAAATTCGGAGAGGCCCGGCATTTTCAGGCTTTCCGCGTACAGTCCTTCCAAAGGCAGGAACATCACGGCGAAATCCGCGGTCGCCGGGGGCTGAATATACTTTTTCGCGATGGATTCCGCCTGCAGTTTCAGAGCCCGTTCGAGATTTTTCGCCGCGCGCTCCGCGGCCTCTTTGTTGCCGGAATCGCCCGCGTCGAGCAGGCGGCGGTATTCTTCGACGGGGAATTTGCTGTCGATCGGCAGATACACCGTTTCGCCGTCTTTGGACGGGAGCAGAACGGCGTATTCCACCACGTCGCCGGAAAGGGGATTTACATGCACGTTGGCCCGATACTGCGAGGGCGAAAGCATCTGTTCGAGCAGGGCGGAAAGCTGAACCTCGCCCCAGGTC
The DNA here is from genome assembly GCA_944368795.1 of uncultured Clostridia bacterium. Lineage (GTDB taxonomy): Bacteria > Bacillota > Clostridia > Christensenellales > Borkfalkiaceae > Borkfalkia. The sequence goes on from CALVXE010000003.1 coordinate 33,903, forward strand.
CCGCGCAGTTTGACGTTGGTGAATACCTTTTTGATGTCCGCAACGCTTCCCGCGAGCTGCTGCACTTCGCCGATCCCCTTGTACACGGCCTCCAGCCGCTCGTTGATGATGGAATAACTCTTGTTCAAACGGTTTTCGAGGGTGGAAGAGAGCTTCTCGTCTACAGTCTGGCGGATCTGTTCGAGGTTATGCGCGTTCTGTTCGGTCATATATTTGATCTCTCCCGCCACGACGCGCTGGATCTCCGCCAGCCTGCGCTCGGTGGAAGCGTTCAGATTTTCCAGTTTTTCCTGTATGCCCTGCAGGTTGCCGTTTTGCTGTTTGGCGATGAAGTCGAGGTAGTCGCGCGTTGCATGTCCGTTTTGTTCGGCGATGTAATTGGCCCGGTCGACCATTTGTTCCAGCCTGCCGCCGTCGCGGTTTGCCGCAGACGTCCCGCCCGTTTTTTGGTTTTTCAGCACGATCGCGCTCACGGCGAGCGAGAGGACCGCGCAGACCGCCGCGATCGCGGAAAAGATTATTTCAATCATTTTTTGTTCCCTCCGCGGCGAGTCGCGCCGCTTCCTTCAAGAGCGTTTCGGGGTGGTTGCGGGTCCCGTCCTGTGCGCAAAACAGCAGCAGCGCATGCAGGATATCCCCCGTCTTCTGCGGAGGAACCAGCCCTTTGAGGTCGGTGCCGTTCACGGCAAGCTGTTTTAAACTGAAAGCCGCGCCCTCGCTCTGCATTTTTTTGCGGATATTTTCCCACTTGGAAACGGTTGGACAGACATGCAGATCGTCCTTGCATCCCGAATAATCCGCCTGCTTTAAGAGGAGCAGAAGGTCATAGACGCCGTAATTCTTTACGATGAACGAGCGGATCTTGCTTTCGCGCGCTTTGCCGTCCAAATCGTACATATGCAGAAGGGTCAGGCGGCAGACCGTTTCGGCGGTCTTTTTGGGAGCCTTGAGCCTTTCGAGGACGAGGCGCGCAATTTTTTCTCCCGCCACCTCGTGCCCGTGGTATTTGCCCGTCTGCGCATATACGGCGGGTTTGCCGACGTCGTGCAGCAGGGCCGACAGGCGGACGCGGCCGTCGGCATATTTGCAGGCGCGGAAAGAGTGTTCCAAGACGTCGTGCGCGTGAAAGTCCGCGCGCTGCGGCATGCCTTTGCCCGCGGCCAGTTCGGGCAAAATATAGCTCAGCACGTCCGTGCTCTCCAAAAGTTTCAGCCCGTCGTAGTGCCCGTATTTCCTCCCGTATTTTTCGTCCGCATGAATGATGAGCAGCAGCTCCGCAAAGATCCGTTCGGCGGAAATTTTGGCGATGAGAGAGGCGTTGAACTTCGCGCCGAACAGGCATTCGAGCGTGGGGACGAAACCGAGCTGCGCCCCGAACCGCGCCAGCCGCATCAGCCGCAGCCCGTCTTCCGAAAACACTTCGTCCGCCGGCCTCGTCGTCTGCAGCGTGCGGCTGCGGATGTCTTCGATCCCGCCGAGCGGGTCGACGAACTGTTCGCTCTTCAGGTCGAGATACACGGCGTTGCACCGGAAGTCCCGCCGCTTCGCGTCCGTTACGATGTCGTCCGTGAACCGTATGCGTTCGGGCGCGTGCTCTCCGCGGCGGTAAGTATCGGAGCGGAAGGAGGTGAATTCGATTTTTACGGCGCCGTCGGTAAGGTTGACCGTGCCCGTATTTTTATAAGCGCCGTTTATCGTCAGCCCGTATTTCTGCGCGCAGGCGGAAAATTTTTCCGCCGAAACGGGAGCGGCGATATCCCAGTCCTGCGAAGAGGGGAGCTCCGCGATGCCGTCGCGCACCGCTCCGCCCACGGCGTACAGCGGGAAAGGCGCTTTTTCGGCGAGTATCTTCAATTTTTCGGGTATGCGCAGGTTCATGGTCTCCGCCTTTGCGCCGCGTGCCGGGCGGCGTTCCTTTTTTTGTTTTTACTATTATAGCAACTTTAAAAATAAATTGCAAATGCGTGCGTTTTATTGTATAATAATATATCATTAGGGTCTGTTTTCGTTTTTTGGCAGGCGGAGAGGGCACAAAGGAAGTTTGCGGAATGTTTAACATCATTTTGAACCCGCAGTCGGGAGAAGGAAAAAAGCAAAAACTGCATCGCCGCGCATTGGAGCGCTTTCGCCAGCGGAAACAGGATTTTCGCGTTTTTGAGACGGAAAAGGCGGGGCAGGCAACCCTTTTGGCAAACGAACTCTGCCGCGAAGGGGAGGGGGATATCGTCGTCGTCGGCGGCGACGGTACGCTGCACGAAGTGCTCAACGGCTTTACGAACTTCGAGCGCTGCGCTCTGGGGCTGATCCCCTGCGGCACGGGGAACGATTTCGCCGCCGCGGCGCACATTCCTCTCGAACCGGAAAAAGCGGTCGATCTGCTCGTGGACACCAAGCCCGTATACACCGAATTTATGCAGATGCCCTCGGGCGTGCGCGGCATGAACGTGATCGGCACGGGGATCGACGTGGAAATATTGCAGCGCTGCCGCGCGTCGAAAGTGCTGCGGGGGAAATTTCAGTATATCATCAGCCTGATCATCTCGCTTTTCAAGTTTAAGAATTATGCGATGAAGGTGCGCCTGAACGGCAAAGAGAGCGAATACGACGCGCTGATCGCCTGCGTCGGCAACGGGTACCGCATCGGCGGGGGGATACCCATGTGCCCTTCGGCAAAACTCGGAGACGGGCTGCTGGATTTCGTCGTGGTGGACGACGTAAAAAGGACGCGCATCCCCGCCGCGTTTATAAAGCTGATGAAGGGGAAGATCTTAGAAGAAAAATTTACGTTTTCCGAGCGCTGCGAGCACATCGAGATCCTGCCCGCAACGCCGCGCACCATCCAGGTGGACGGCGAGTTATACGACGGCATTCCGTTCATCGTGGACATCGTGAAAGACAAACTGCGCATGTACAGGGGAGATCTTGCAGAGAGAGGCGGGTAAAGACTACGCGTTCGCGGCAACTGCGCGAACAAAAGGAGGCGCCAATGGAATATATCTATCTTCTTCTGCTGCTCGGCGGGGTGATCGCGCTGTGCATTTTCATCAACCGTGTTACGGATAAGCTGAAAGTGCCGTCGCTGCTCCTCTTTATCGGGCTCGGGATGCTGTTCGGCGTATTGCTCCGCCCGCAGATCGGGAACTTTACCGATTACGGCTTGGGGAACGTCGTCTGCTCGATCTGTCTCGTATTCGTAATTTTTTACGGCGGTTTCGGAACGAACTTCAAGGAAGCGCGGCCGGTTGCGGGAAGAGCGCTGCTCTTATCGTTTGCGGGAACGGCCGTTACGGCAGGCATCGTGGGCGTCGGCGTATATTATATCTTTCGGCTGCTCCCGTTTTTCGAAGGGGGCATCGGCTGGATCGAAAGCATGCTGATCGGTTCGGTGATCAGCTCTACCGACGCGGCCTCCGTCTTCAACATCCTGCGTTCGCGCCGCTTAAATCTGAAATACCGCACTTCCTCGCTGTTGGAAATGGAATCGGGCTCGAACGACCCGACATCCTATATGCTGACGGTCGTGTTCGTGGCGCTGCTCGCAGCAAAATACGGAATCGAAGGTTCGAGTGCCATGGGCGCGGGCGAAATAGCGGCGATGCTCTTTTCGCAGGTCGGGTTCGGCGCTCTGTTCGGCGTCGCCCTCGGTTTTATTGCGATTTTTATTTTAAAGAAATTTTCTTTCAATATGGGGCAAGGGGGGACGATCTTCGTCGTCGCCGTGGCCTTGGTAACATATTCGCTGCCCTCCATCCTGCCCGGGGTGCTCGCCGGAAACGGCTATTTGGCCGTTTATATCTGCGGGATCATGATCGGCAATGCGCGCATCCCGCAAAAACGCGACTGCGTGCGCTTTTTCGACGCGCTGACCAACGTGGCGCAGATGCTGATCTTCTTCCTTTTGGGGCTCTTGGCTACGCCCGAATGGCTGATCCGCCCGGAAGTGCTCCTCCCGGCGCTGCTCATTTTCCTGTTCATGACGGTCATCGCCCGACCCGCGGCGGTTACCGCCCTGCTCGCGCCCTTTCGCGCAAAGCCGAATCAGATCGGCGTCGTCTCCTGGGCGGGGCTGCGCGGCGTCGCTTCCATCGTGTTCGCGATTTACGCCGTGAGCACGCTGGGCGAGAATGCGCTGCCGTACGATCTTTTCAGCATCGTCTTTTGCATCGTCATCATATCCATTTCGCTGCAGGGGTCGCTTTTGCCTCTCATCTCGAAAAAGATGCATATGCTCGGCGATAACGACAACGTGCTCCGCACGTTTACCGATTACCAGGATGAGAGCGACGTCAGCTTTGTGAAAGTCGTTGTGGGAGAAAACCATCCCTGGGCGGGCAAGCGGCTGAAACAGTGCGTGATGCCGCGCGAGTTCCTCGTGGTGCTGATCCTGCGCGGGGAGGAGACGATCGTACCCAACGGGGAGACGGTCGTGAATGCGGGAGACTTGCTTGTAACCGCCGCGCCCGAGTTCGAAAACCGAGACAGCTTCGGCATGTTCGAAGAGTACATCGGAAAATCGCACGCATGGGCGGGCAAAACGGTGCGCGAGCTGGAATTGCCGCGCGGTACGCTGATCGCGATGATCAAGCGCGGCGGCGGAACGGTGATCCCGTACGGTGCCACGCGCGTGGAGGAAGAAGACGTGCTCGTCTGCATTAAGATCCCCCCGAAAGAAGGGGCGGAACCCGTGCAGGAACACGGAGAAACTTAGCCGAAACTATCGGCCGCCGACAGAGATGAATGATTTTCGATCGCGATCGAAGGGGGCGCGGAAGGCGCTCCCTTTTTTACGGCGGGAGGAGCCCGATAAGGAAGAAACGACCGAAAGACGGTAAAATATATTTCCCGCTTGCTGCGGGAAATTATCGGGAAACTCGGAAGGCCGAAGGATCGGAGAGAGGGTGCGCCGCATGCGGCGCACCCTCTCCCGGTTCATGGTTTTATTACCTTGCGTTCCCATAGGAACGGTGTAAAAGTAAATACAAATTCAATTGCGGCGCTATTTTTCATCCACGCCGTCCGGATTAAAGATAAATATATCTTTTTGCAGTTCGGCCATGCCGCCGCCGAGCGCATAGATCGCGCCGCTGAGGATGTCCGTTACCCGTTCCGCGGTGCCGGCGTTGAGTTCGTTCAGATACACGATGACGGTGAGGCCGTCTTTCAGGCGGTCGATGATCTCTTCCACGTCTGCGAACGAGCGGGGATGACGGATCATCATCGGCTTGCCGTCGGCCGGTTTTGTATAGGAGGCCTTTTGCGGGATATCGGCGATCGGGCGCTTTTTCGGACTGCCGTTTTTTTCTCTGAAATTATCGAATAATCCCATTCGGCGCCCTCCTTGCGCATGCCCGCCGTCTGCGGTAACCGCGTGAAGAGGCGCGCTGATTTATTCCTCTTCTATTGTAGCACAAAATTTGTACATATACAAGCGGAATAAATGAACTTTTCTTTTTTGCGCGCATAAATCCGGCAAACCGCCGGTAAAGAGCGCTCCTTTTATGCCTGCGCGGGATAATTGCGCGGGCCGAACAGGGAAGTCCCCAGACGGATCATATTGCTTCCGTTTTCGACGCAAAGCCGCCAGTCGCCGCTCATTCCCATGGAAAGATGTTCGATAGAGGCATCCTTTTCGCGCAACGCTTCGAATAAAGCGCGCATCTTTCTGCAAAGGGAGGCCAAGAGCGCCGCGTCGTCCGAAAGGGGCAACATCGCCATCAGACCTTTGACGCGGATGTTCGGATAGGAAAGCAGCTTTTCATAGGCGCCTCTCGCTTCTTCGAGAGCAAATCCGCTTTTGGAAAGTTCGCTGCCGATGTTGATCTCGATCAGACAGTCCGCCGTCCGGCCCGCTTTCTCCGCGCGCTTTTGAATTTCGTCGGCGAGTTCGAAGCGGTCGAGCGAGTGGATGAGGTGCGTTTTCCCGATGAGATACTTGACTTTGTTTGTCTGCAAATGCCCGATGAAGTGCCGGTTTGCGCCGTGTACGGCCTCGAATTTTTCGGTAAATTCCTGCACCTTATTTTCGCCGATATCGGTAACGCCGGCCGCGATCGCTTCGTTGATCTCTTCCGCCGTGCGCGTTTTCGTCGCCGCGACGAGCGTGATCTTTTCCCCGAAAGGGTTTCCGCCCGCGATCTCCGCGAGCACATGTTTTACGTTTTCAGCGATCATAAATTGCCTCCGCGGAATTTTTATTTAATTATAGCCGTTTCGAAGCAAAATGTCAACGCATGCAAAATATCTATTTTTGAGAAAGGTTGCATTGCAGGGATAAATATGTTATAATAAATATCGATAATACGCGCACCTACGCGCGCAAGCGGGAAAAACATTCTTTGCCCGCAGAGAGAGGAAATAATGAAGAAAGTTGTTTGTTTTTTGCTGGCTCTATGTCTGATGCTTTGTATGGCGGCATGCGGACGGCCGATTTCTACCTCGTCAGGGACGGGCAAGGATGAAACGCAGCAATCGGGACAAACCGAACAGCCCGAAGAACCCGAAGGGTCGCTGAAATTGAGTGCGGATATGTTTGACGGTGCGCACGTCGTTTTGGACGGCGCGGACAGCATAGGGCTGATCACGGAAGAAGACCCGGAAGGTAAGGTCAAAGAACGGCCGTTTATTGCCGCTTTCAAGGATGACGGGACCTTTGAAAAACTTGCATTTCTTTTTCCGTCGGCGGCGGGCGGAGAATACGAAGTTTCGCAGCAGCAGATCGACGCATATCCTCTGAATTTGATTGTTACGGATACGTTCATATTCCTGGCGTATACGAAAATAAATTGGCGCGTAGAAGAGCATATTAACGATGCCGGCAAGGAATATAGGTTTAGCGAATTGACCGAAAATTTCGTCATCGACCGTGCAACGGGAAAATTGTATTCTCTTCATTTCCAAGAAAGTTTTTCAATTTACTCAGATAGCGTTATCCAATACTACGCAAACAATTCGTTAACTTACGGTTATCTGCGCGTTGAAGACGGAGAACTCACGTT
>CALVXE010000004.1 GCA_944368795.1 uncultured Clostridia bacterium
AAAAATCGCTTTCGCAGTTCGAAGAGCGCGAAACCGAGTTCGAACGCTTTTTGAATTCGGGGGAAACGGCGGCGGCTTTGGCGGAGCTCTTATCGGTTTTCGACGAAACGTATGCCTCTTTAAAGCGCCGTGCGGGCGTATTGGATTTTTCGGATCTGGAGCATACCTGCCTTGCGCTGCTGCAGAAACAAACCGTGCGCGAACAGGTGCGCGGAAAATATACGCACGTATTTGTGGACGAATACCAGGACGTGAACCCCGCGCAGGAACGCATCCTTTCCCTCGTTGCCGGAGAAAACGTGTTCATGGTCGGCGACGTAAAACAGTCCATTTACGGATTCCGTGGGTGCAGCGCTTCCTTTTTTGCGGAAAAATACGAGCGGCTGGCGGCGGAAGGGCGCGCGCTCGTGCTCAACGGGAACTTCCGCAGTTCGTCGGCGGTGCTGGACGCGGTGAACGAACTGTTTTCCGGCGTGATGACGAAGGAGACCTGTTCCGTCGATTACCGAACCACGTCCGTCATGCGTGCGGGGAGCGCTGCTCAGCAGGGCGGGAAGGTAAGCATCGAATTTGTGCCGGAAGAAGCCGAAAAGGACAAAAAAGAGCGGGACGTGTATTCGGTATGCGAACATATCGGGCCGAAAGAGGACGAAGAATATGCCGAAGGCGCGCTGATCGCGGCGATCATTGCCGATGAGGTCTCTTCCAAACGGCTGGATCCCGCTTCGGGGAAGCAGGTTTCTACCCGATTCGGCGATATCGCGATCTTGACGCGTGGCAAAAAGGGCAGGACGCAGCGCATCATACACGAATTGGTCGGCCGCGGCGTTCCGGTTGCGGCCGACGCGGAGGTCAATATCTGCGATTATCCGGAAGTAAGGACGCTGATCTCGATTTTGCAGTTTTTGGACAACGGCGCGCAGGATATCCCTTTGGCCGCCGCGCTGAAGAGCGCGATGGGCGGCGTTACGGACAAAGAGCTCGCCGACATCCGCGCATATGCCGGGGCGCAGAACAGCTTCTATGCGGCGTGCGAGCAATATTCCGCGGCAAATTCGGACGGGCTTTCCCGCAAACTGCAGGCCTTTTACGGGCGTGCAGAGCGTTACCGCCTTTTGATGAACGTGAAGGGCGCGGCGGAGATTTTGACCGCCGTTCTTTCGGAAACGGGCATGGAAGCGCAGCTGCTGGCGATGCCGTGCGGGGCGGAGCGCGTGCGGCGGGCGGAACGGCTGATCGCGGAGTGCGGAAACGCCAGCGTGCCGGAGTTTCTCGATAAATTGAAGAGCGGCGGATATAAAGTCGGATTTTCGGAAAAGGGAGGCGAAAACGCCGTCCGCGTGATGACGATGCACGCTTCGAAAGGGCTGGAATTCCCCGTTGTCATCGCGGCGGGGCTGAGCGCCCGCTTCAATGCGGACGATCTTTCGGGAGTGCTGTTTGACGGCGAATGGGGCTTTGCCGCAGCGGCGTATGACTTCGAACGCTACGTTTCTTATGAAACGGTGCTGCGCGCCGTCTTGAAAACGCGGCTCCGACGGAAGCGCGCGGAGGATGAAATGCGGTTGTTTTACGTGGCGGTAACGCGCGCGAAGAGCAATCTGCATTTGATATTCGAGAAGGAACAGCCGTTCGATGCGGCGAACGTTTCGGCGGCGGGAAGCTGTGCGGATTTCGTCGATTTTGAAAAATTCCGCGATCTGTACGCGCCCGCGTTCGGTAAAGAGATCGCTTTGCCCGCCGAACGGGTCTTGACGGCCGAAGGGGCGGACGAGGAGGCGAAACGCGCCGTTTTGCGGAGATACCGCGTGCCTTACGCCCATGCGGAGAGCACGAAACTCCCCGTAAAGACCTCCGCTTCGGCGCTCATGAAGATGCGCGCGGAGGAAGAGGATTTTGACCGGACGGAAGAAGAGTTTTACGAATCGGCGGCCGACGCCGCGACGGGCACGGCATACCACGCTTTCCTCGAACGGGCGGATTTTTCGGCGCCGCCGAAGCAGGAGGCGGCGCGGATATGCGCCGCCATGCGGGAAGAGGGCATGGGAGAGGCCGTCGACGAAAAGAAAGGGGCGGATATCCTGTCGATGCCGCTGTTTGCTTCACTTTCCGGGCATACGCTGTACCGCGAACGGAAGTTTTTGCTCTCAGTCCCCGCGTGCGAGATAACGGATTCCGCTTCGAAGGATGAGATCTTGCTGCAGGGGGTGATCGATCTGATGGCGATCCGCGGCGATGAGTGCGTGATCGTCGATTATAAGTATTCTTCGCACGGGGAGAAACGCCTGCTCGCGGATTATGCGCAGCAGCTCAAAATTTATGCCTGTGCGGCGAAGCGTATCCCGAAAGTAAAGAAAGTTACCGCGTATATCGTGAACATCCTCCGCGGCTTTGCGGTGAAAGCGGACGTCGGCTGAAAAGGGAGGCTCTTTTGCCGTTTATCGGCAAAAAACGGCAAAAGAAGCGGAAATAGTGCAAAAAGCGCGCCGAAATTCGGGCTATAATGGAGGCAGTTTTTCCAATGAGGTAAGATTGCATGCCCCTGCGCCTTTTTGATGACTGTATTTCGGCTTTTGAAAGATTTGGCAGAGTGCTGAACGACGTTTCGGCCTTTGTTCTGCTGGCTCTGCCTCCCGCGGCGATCCTGCTGTTTTTTGTTTTGCGGCTGACCGTCCGCAGGGCGCGCGGCCTTCCGCGCGGGTGGGCAATGCCCTTTTGCGACGCGTGTCTGCTGGCGCTGACTGCGCTGTTTCTCATCGGCGGGGAGAGGGAAACGCTGCTTTCCTTTTTGGCGCTCGCGCTGGCGGACAGGGCTGCCTGTACGCTGCTGTATGCCCTGCTGTTTGTGCCGCTTCGCCGGGAAAAGAGGAGCAAAAAAGAGAAGAGAAAGCCGCGCGCCGAAGAGTTTTTCGATTTGCAGGGTGAAGAACCTTCCCTTTCGGAACAGCCGAACAAGCCGGCAATGGTCCGCTGTTATGCGGAAGAAGACCGCGTTTCCGTGGAAAAAGACGTGCGCCTCGGCCATATTTTTTCGGTTTTGGAGCGGCTGAAAGATCTGCCCTTGGGGGCGGGCGATCGGCTGGAAACGGAAAAATTCCGCGAAATGCTGGAAGTGTACCGCGCCAAGGGAGATCTGACGGCGAAAGAGGCGGAAACGCTGAACGATATTCTCGCCTCCCTTTTAAAGATGATGGCCAAGTACGACGTATGACGAACGACCGTACGATTTTGAGAGGAAAAGGACTTTCATACGCTCCGCTTTTTTGAAATTTAAATGTGTGCGGAACATATAAAAAATGTGTTGAAACGTCGCGAGGGCGGCTCCCGAATTCTTCCGGGAGCCGCCCTCGCGACGATGGTCTGAATTGATTATTGTCTGAATTGATTTCGGAGGGAATTCAAGAAGCAAAACCGAGGAGCCGCCTGTCAGCGGCCCGAACAGAGCAGGGTGAGGGCAAACAGTTTATTGTGCGCGAGAGCGCGTTTGATCACGTCGGACGTTACCACCGCTCCTGCGGGGGCGATCACCATGCCGCGCGCGTCGAAGAGATTTTCGGGCAGAATTTTCCCCGTGAGCAATCCGCTGCCGGCGCGCTTTTTCCCTGCGGCGGGAAGAGCGGGCGTTTCGCCTGCGGTTTGCGCGGAAGCGTATTCGGGTGCGGCGGCGGCAACCGTTACGGCGATCTCTTCGGAAAGCGGCGGCGGCGCGAATGCCGGCTGCGCATTATCGCCCTTCGCGTCGGGCTTTTTTTCGCTTTTCGGCCGCGGCTTTCGGGGAGGGCGCTTTACCGGGCCGCTGTCCGACAGGTCAAACAGGGCCGTGTCGGCGGCGCTTACCAGGCGTTCGACGGGGACGGAAGCGCCTCCGGACAGGACGATCGCCGTGATTTGCATGCCTTCGCGGGCAAAATCGTCGATCGTGCCCAGCTTTTCGCCCTTTTCGGAATAGGCGGGCAGGCCGAACGGGGCCGGCTCGCAGTTTTTGCAGCCGACGGCGGAGAGCGTTTTGACGATGGCGGCATCCGCGCCGAACTGCGCAACGGCGGAAACGGGTAAAACAAATTCTTCCTCCTCTTCGTCGCAGCATTCCAGATTTCGGATGCGCGAGCGCCTTTTATCCGTCTGTATGTTTTTGATGTATCCGATGCGTTCGCCGCTGCGCGAAAGCAGAGGCTTCCCGATCAGATCGCTGACAAATTCCTGCATTTATGCAACCTCACAATGTTTCTTTGTTTTAGTTATATTATTCGGGAATGTGCATAATGCGGAAAAATGCGCAAAAAGCCTGTCGATTCTTCGTTTTTTTAGGGAAAACGGGGGCTTGCGATTGACAATCGTTTGCTGCGGGACTATAATTGATAAAATCAAAGCGACATAAACGGGAGGACGGGAAATGGAAGAAATTATTTTCCGCGAGGCGAAGGAGAGCGAATATGCGCGTCTCGCCGCGATGGCGAAAGAGCTGTGGCATTCGGCGTATGACGGGCTTCTCGGGGCGGCGCAGACGGAGTACATGACGGACGAATTTCAAAGCGAAGCGGCTTTGCGCGAACAGATCGACGGGAAGGGGTACCGCTACTATTTTATCGAGCGCGGCGGCGCGGAGATCGGCTACTGCGGCGTGCAGCCGCAGGGCGATAAATTTTTTCTTTCCAAGCTGTACCTTTCGGACGATTGCCGCGGCAGGGGGATCGGTCAGGCCGCCTTATCCGAAGTGGCGCGGCTGGCGCGCGAAGAAGGGGCGCGGAGCGTGTATCTCACCGTCAATAAGGGGAACGCGCGGGCCGTGCGGGCGTATGAGAAATTCGGCTTCCGCCGCGCGGCGGAAGCCGTTACCGATATCGGCCGAGGCTATTGCATGGACGACTATATTTACGAATTTATTCTGTAAAGGCGAAAACGCTGTACAATTGCGGACGTTCGTGGTATACTCAAAAACATCTGAATCGTGCGACGAGTTGCGCGTACTGCGCAGAGAGCAGGGGAAGGCGGTGCGAATCCGCCGCAACAGCCATTACCGTATGCCGTAAGGTTAAGTCGGGTAACCTGCCGCCGCACGGAATGCAAGTTCTTTCCGGGCAGAGGGGAAGGATGGACGCGCGCGGGCATAATATGAGGCCTTCGGGCGCTTTCCGCCATGCCGCGGAAAGCGCCATATTTTATTTACGGAGGTTTTTATGAAAAGGAAAACGGCGGTTTTTGCGGCTGTGCTGTGCGCACTGGCTGCGGCATTCGTCGTGCTGGGCGGCTGCGCAGAGGAAGAGGGGACTGCTCTTTCGGGAAGCATGACGCTCGTGTTCGACAGCAAAGACACGCAGGAAACGGACGCTTTGTTTGAAGTGGACCTTTCCGCTTATACGGATCAGGACAGCCCGATGGACGTGTTGTCCGATTTGGTAAAGGAAGGAAAAGCCTGCTATGAAGGGGGCGGCGGCCTGTACGGCACCTATCTTACGGCGGTGGGTACGATAGCGGAAACGGCGGATGAAAACGGCCAAACGGTAAAGACGGAGAATTTCATCCTGCGGCAGGACGCTTCCGCGGGCATATATCTGTACATCTATACGAACGTCGCGGCGGATCAGGCGGACTATGAGGGGATGTCGACGGTCGAATATGAAGGGCAAACGCTCGTCGAATCGGCAAAAGGCATCGGCGGAATGCATTTGCAGGACGGCGCGGTCGTATATCTCACGACCATCGTTTACGGGGCGTAGCGATATGGGCTCCCGTACAGGGCGGGGAAAACGTGCGGTGTTCCGTTCGGCGAAAGAACTCGCGTGCATGGCGCTGATGACGGCTCTTCTGATCGCCGCGCAGCTGGCGCTGAGCATGATCGCGGGCGTGGAGATCGTAACCGTTTTGTTTTTATCCTATTGCGTCTCGTTCGGTATACGGCGCGGAATGACGGTTGCCACGGCTTTTTCTCTCCTTCGATGCCTGTTGTTCGGGTTTGCGCCCAACGTGGTGATCTTATATTTGGTTTACTACAATTTCTTTGCGGCCGTATTCGGCGGGGCGGGGAAATTTTTTGCGGAGAGCGGCGAAAAAAAGCGGCTGGCCGCCATGACCGTGCTGGCGGTGATCCTGTCAGCGACCTTTACGCTGATCGACGACGCGATCACGCCGCTGTTTTTCGGCTATTCGCCCCGCGCGGCGCTCGGGTATTTTTATGCGTCTTTGCCGGTAATGGCGGTGCAGATGCTGTGTTCGGCGGTAACGGTCGCGCTGTTGTTCGTGCCTTTGAGCAAGGCGTTTTCGGCTGTCCGCGGCGGGCTGAACAGACAGTGAACGCGGGGCGGCTTTCAAGGAGGATGAAGGGGAGATCTGCCCCTTCTTTTTCTTTTTCGGCGTTTTTATGCGGATCGTGCGGGGAAAGAAATTTTTAACTTATGAAAGAAATGATCGGACCGGGTTGACAAACGTAAAAAATATGCTATAATAAATGGGAGTTAACGCTTTCGATATTGCTTATTTTAACAGGAAGGAAAGCATAAATTGCTTATTCTTACATGAGCGGAGGAAATATGCGGAAGCGTTGGCAAATTCAGCCTCAGGGGGCATCGGAATGAAAAGATTTTTGAAACTGATCGCAATAGCCGTCGCGATGGCGATGTTTGCGGTCATCCCCTTATCCGCTTGCGGAAACGGGGGAGGAGCTTCGGAAGCGCAGAAATACCGCGTTTCCTTTTCGGCCGGCGTTGTGGGCGACGACGCGGTAACGGGTATGCCGTCTGCCGTGGAAGTCGAAAACGGCGGCACCGCGCAGCGCCCGGAAGAAATTCCGTCGCGCGACGGGTTTACTTTTAAAAATTGGTATACCGAAGCGAGCGGCGGCAGCGTGTTCGATTTCGAGAATACGGCGATCACGAAAGATACCACCGTTTATGCGCAGTGGCAATACGCTGCGGAAACGCCGCAGGATCCTGCGGACGAAAACGAAGACTATGTGTTCCGCATCGCATGCGTGGGCGACAGCCTGACGTACGGCAACGCTTCGCCGTCCACCTCCTATCCCGTATATCTGAGCGAACAGCTCGGCGACGGATACAATGTGGGCAACTTCGGGCGGAACGGCGCTTCGATCACGGGCGCGCCGGACGGAAACCCCGCATACGCGACGCTGACGCAGTATGAAGCGAGTTTGGATTTTAATCCGGACGCGGTGCTGATCATGCTCGGAACGAACGACGCGCAGGATTGGGCGAACGCCTCCGCTACATATGAAAACGATTTGAAAGATCTGATCCGTTCGTATCAGGTCGCCTGCCCCGGGGTAACGGTGATCCTGATGACTTCGCCCCTTACGCTGGGGGAGAATCAGTACGATATCGTGGAAGAGGACATCGAAAATTACGTTGCGCCCATCCAGCGCGAAGTTGCGCAGGAAATGGAATTGCAGCTTGTCGATGTGCGCGAAGCGATGAAGGATGAGGCCGACTACGAGTCCTTCTTTATTTCGGATAAAGTGCACCTTACGCCGGAGGGCGGACAATTCATCGCCGGTCTGGCGGCGGATGCGGTGGAGGAAGCGTGCGCGGACATGTCGACGGCACGCGTCGAGGCGGACCTCGTGCTGTTTATCGGCCAGTCGAACATGGCGGGCCGCGGCGACGCCGAAGAAGCGACGGAAGTCGAAGCGGGGCATGCATATGAATTCCGCGCGATTTCGGACCCCTCCCGCCTGTATTCGGTAACCGAGCCGTTCGGCGTAAACGAAAACAATGCGGCGAGCGGCGTCAGCGAGAGCACGAAGACCGGATCGATGGTATCCGCTTTCTGCGAAAGCTATTATGCGCAGACGGGTACGCCCATCGTGGCGGTATCCTGCTCGAAGGGCGGTACGGCGATCGATTTTTGGGATACGGACGGCGCACCCTACCGCGACGCGGTGGAGCGCGTGAAACTCGCGCAATCGTATATGGCGGCGAGCGAGGACGTCAAACTGCGGAATACATACGTCGTATGGCTGCAGGGCGAATCGGACGGGGACGCGGGCACGTCTGCCGCGGATTATAACGCGGCTCTCGGGCGCATTTTCGACGGGTTCGAAGAGGAATTCGGCGCCGATCATTTCTTTGTGATCCCCATCGGCGCGTATAACGGAAACAACGCTTCGCGCAACGCCGCGTATACCGTGATCCGCGATGCGCAGACCGAATATTGCGAGCAAAACGAAAACGCGACCGTGATCAGCATACAGCTCTATGATTTTTATGAAGCGGGGCTGATGAAAGATACCTTCCATTACTATCAGACAGGGTATGAAATCGTAGGGGCAGACGCCGGTTCGAACATGGGTTATTTCGTGCGCACGGGCGAAGAGGCGGAATGCGAGCACTACGACGGTTCGGCGGAAGTGCCTCAGAAGACGGGCGGCGCCTGGCAGGAAGAAAACGGGCGCGTCGTCATCAATACGGCGGCGGCGCTGGAAAATTCGCCGTATGCGAGCGTTTCGTCGCGCTATACGAAGGGAGGAAGCACACTGTTTTCCTGGACGGAGTATACCCGCGGCTTTATGAGCGGTATGGAAGTTACCCCGGACGTGGGCACCAACCAGGGCGCTTGGAACAGGGGAACCGGTTACGAGCGCGCACCGCAGATGAGCTATACCTTTAACGTTTCCGAGGCGGGGACGTATTACCTGTACCTGCTTACGAGCTATCCCGACCAGGCGGGCAATTCCGTCATGGCGAACATGGACGGCGGAACGCTGATCGACTGCGCGACGAGCGATACCGGTTCGGGCAAATGGGTCCATGAAAGCGACTGGGCGTTTGAGCTGACGGCGGGGGAACACACGCTGACCATCTGCGCGCGTGAAGACGGCGCGGTGCTGCATCAGGTACTGCTTTCCAAAAATGCGGGTGAATCGCTGAAGACCCTTACGGCGGAAGAGGAGAGCGAGCGTGCGCCGATCGAACAGAAGGGTGCGTACGTCGAAACGAAGGGAACGCTCTGCATCGATACCCTTTCCGCGCTGGAAAACAGCGAATATTGTTGGTACGAAAATTCCGCCGATTCGCAGTATTATTGGGAGCGCAGTTCCAACGGCAGCGGCATTCAGACGATGCCGCGCGGCAAGCAATGGTCGGCGGCCGATGCGAACAGTGCGCCGAAGGCGACGTATACGGTGGATTTTGCGACGGCAGGCACCTATCACGTGTATTTATATGTTACGTTCATGACGGCTAACGTCGATTCGGCGATGATTTCGGTGGACGATGGCGAAATACTGGAAATGACAGGCAACTGCATCGGCAATAACCGCTGGCTCACGGCGAGCGGCTGGGATATTGAGATCGACGAGCCGGGCGTACATACGATCACGCTGTATGCGCGCGAAAGCGGCGGCTCCATCCACAAGATCTTTTTGGCGAAGGACAACGATGCATATCCCGTCGGGGCGGCGAGCCCGTCAGCGAGCCCGCGCCTGTCGCTTGAAGAGAGCGCGGCGGCGGAAAAGGACGGAGTCGCATTTGTGGAAACGAACGCGCAGACATCGCAGTATACGGTGGATTTTGCGACGGCAGGCAACTATATTGCCTATGCGTGCGTCGAGGCGGGCGCGGGCGGCACGTTTACGCTCGGTTCCAACGATGCGGTAACGTTCGGCGCGGCTTTTGAGGGATGGAAAGAGTGCGGCACGGTTTCGGTATCGGCGGCGGGAGAAGTTACCCTGCAATATACCGCGAACAACGTACAGGTGCGTTACCTGTATCTCGTTTCCGAAGAGGTCGCACAGCGCACGAGCGTGAAGACGCTCGTCATCGGCGATTCGTATACGAACAAGACGTATTGGGAAGAGTTCGACAGCCAGATGGCGGAGATCGAAGGCATAACGATCGGCGTTTCCGGCAGCACGGTGAGCGAATGGCAGGCCCGCGCCGAAAATTTGGCGCTGTATAATCCCGAAAATATCGTCATCCATATCGGCATCAACGATATCCTCGGCGGCACATCCGGTACGGATTGCTCAAACGATATCATTCAGCTTATAAATTCTCTGCGCTCGGCGATGCCGGATACAAAAATATTCTACGTTTCGATCTGCAACGCCAAGAGCGCCGACAGCAGCGAAAAGGCAAACTTCAAAACTTCGAACGAGGCGGTCAAAGCGTTTATCGAAGGGCAGTCGGATATGTACTTTATCGATTATGCCGCGGCGTTGGACGAGGAAATCGGGTCGGGGTCGCCGGACGCATGGTTCCGCAGCGATAATCTGCATCCGAGCGCGCAGGCGTACGTGCTGTTCTCCGGCCTGATCGTCGACGCGGTGAAAGAAGCGAACGGGGGTGCACAGGCATGAAAAAGAAATTAGCGATCTTCGGCTTGATTTTGAGTTTGCTCTGCTTTGCGGCCTGCTCGACGGGCGGAAGCGGGGACGATAATACAAATACCGGGGAAACCGGAACGGTTACTTTAAATACGGCGGAACTTGTGCTCGAAGAGGGCGAAAAGGCCGCGCTGACGGCGCAGGCAGATCCCGCCGGAGACATCGTTTGGAGCTCGGACAACGAAGCGGCAGCGACCGTTTCGGACGCGGGCGAGGTTACGGCCGTAAAGGCGGGGTATGCGATCATTACTGCAAAATGCGGCGGCGCCGCCGCTTACTGTGAAGTAACGGTAAGCGCTCCCGCAGAGCCCGCCGTGGTAACCGAAACCATTTACGAGGCGAATTTTAAAGAGATGGACGAAGTCCCCGCCGACCTGAACGCGGAAACGCAGGGAGACGGCGCGTTTACGATAACGGACGAGGGGCTGCGCGTTTCGATTTCTTCGAGCGGCAGTTCTGCGTTCGCCTATAAACAGCTGGAGGGGACGGAAGGCAGGATCTCTGTGGAAATGCGCATCAAAGCGGATGCTTCCGCTTTTGCGAACGCGATGTTCCTGTACCGCGGCACCGAGGGGAAGGATCCCACGCAGGACGGCATTTTGAGCTTCTCGATGAGCGGCGGCAACTTCCAGAACAACAGCGGCGGCTGGGCTTCGATCGGCGCGCGGTATACGACCCGCGCCTGGTACGACGTGCGCCTGGTGTTCGATACGGGCGCGGGCATGTACGACGCGTATATTAACGGGCTCAAGTATGCTTCTATCCCTTTCCGCAATGCGGGCGAAGGGTTTGAGGATTCCATCGACCTGATGGTGTTCGGGTCGGAGAGCAACGGCGCGGACTTCACTTACGAATATATCCGCGTAACAAAAGTTACTTCGGCGTACGCGCCGGCCGTATACGCGAACCAGACTTCCTATTCCGTCGTTCTGGAACAGGCGAAGGAGGTCGTGCTCGACTACTCCGTAACGGGCAATCCCGCGCCGGAAATTTCGGTTACGGCGAGCACGGGCGCCTCTGTTGCGGACGATAACAAAACGGTGAGCGTTTCGGCTGCCGGCTCGTATACGGTAACCGTTACGGCAACGAACGCGGCGGGCTCGGCAAGCAAGACGTTTACCGTCAATGCGCGCGCACAGTCGGCAGTATATCTCGATACCGATTTTTCCAGCGCGTCTGCGGCGGGCGTAACGACGACCGGTTCGGGCGGCACGGTGTCGTTCGGCGCGGACGGCGCTACCGTCAAGGCGTCGAGCACGAGCGGCATCTGGATAGACAAAAAATTCGACGCCGCTTTCGACGGGATCGTGGTGTTCGAAATATCCTTTAAAGAAAACGTCGACAATGCCGCAAGTGCGTTTACCAACCTGCTGTTCCTGTACAACAGCAACGCTTCCGGCGATTTGGGCAGCACGGCGACGGGCGTTGCCGTCCGAAACGCCGACAATGAACTGTGTTGGAGCGAACAGAGCAGCGGCGGCTGGACGGCTTTCCAGGACGCGAACGGAAACCGCGTGCTCCTCAACGTCGGGACGACGTATACGCTGAAAGTCGTGCACGATTTCGACAACAAGATGAGCTACTTCTACCTGACGGGCGAAGGGGCGAACAATACGTTCAGCGAAACGTATCTCGGCAGCCATACATTCCGCAATTCCTCCGTCGAGAATATCGACCGCATCCGCATAGGGTCGGATAAGACGGGGACGGATTTCACCGTATCGCATCTTACGGTATACCAGGGCGATTCGAGCGATATCCGTACGGCATAAAATAAAAATATCCCGCGCCCGATGATCGGGCGCGGGCCGGTACAAAAGAAAAGAGGTCCCCCGCGCAGTGCGCGGGGGACCTGCTGTTTTCGGATAAGGCGGAAAGCGCCGCCCGGCGGCGCGCCGATACAGGAGAAAGGCGGCGGTAATTTACCGCCGCCTTTGCTGTATTTGACTTTTTCGGAATACAAAGCGCCGCTTTTTCGTATCCTAATGCTGAGCGGAGAAAATTCCGCCGGATCTGCGGCCATGTCCGCCGCGTTCCCGCCCGCCGAAATTGCGTACAGGCACAAGATCGTATGTTTTTTCGCGATACGCCCGCTTATTGCCGCGGTATTCCGTTACGGACGAACGACGTTAGCGGACGAAGAAGAGTTGTCGTATTGGTCGATCACGTCCTGCATGGCGGCAAGTTCCGCCTCGTACGCCGTTTCGTCGGAGAGGAGGGTAACCGCCTCCATATCGTAGAATTTACAGGCGGCATTTTCACTGCTCAGACGGAAGGGGTTGCACGCGTCCGAGGGAAGACTTACGTAGACAAGCTTCAATTCATTGTTGATGTACAGATAAGCGTCGTTGTCCGTGATGACGATCTTCCATTCGAGGGTGAGCGTTTCGCCCGCCGTGTAAGCGTAGGTGTCTTCCGCGGGCGCCGTGTTGACGTGCGTTCCACCGCAGGCATAGCCGATTTTAAAATCGCCCGATTGTCCCGCTTTTATATCGTTGCCCCAAATCAGAAACCGATCGGAAAATCCGATAAAGCGGAATTCGACGTGCGGATTCTTGTTGACGTCGGTGATGTCGAGCTTGCCCGAAAGCACGAAGTTGCGCGTGAGCGTTTCCGTTCCGTATGTGATCGAGGAGAGGGAATCGTTGATGCCCATATCTTTCGTGCGGGAAATGTCGGCGATCGTCATGTCGATCTGCGCGTCTTCAATGACGATGTCCGTTTCGGCAAGGGCGTCGGTGAAAACAGAGTAACATTCGAGTTTCGGATGGATGTCGTCTTTGAGCATATCGGTCGTCAATTTGGACGGGGTATCCATATACGTGATCCAATCGCGTTGGCTGCACCAGGTTTTCATCTGCGCGTTTACCTGCTTCGTATAGTCGATTTTCGTATCGTCGTAAGCGCGGATGGAAATGCCGAAGTAATAGATGCCCGTATCCGGGTACAGGGTGTGCATCAGCGTGAACAGCCGCTGGACGTCCCGCACCGTTTCGTCAACGCTTTTTTTGTCGTCGTAGATGTTGTTGGTGCCCAAATGCATCACGATATTCTTGGGCACGACGTCGCCGAAGAAACCGTCCTGCAGCAGGAACTTCTCCCAGTCGAACGTGGTCGTGGAGCTGATGCCGAGGCAGAACGCGTCTTTCCCCGCATACGTTACGTCGAAATTCGTCCAAAACGAGCGCGTATCGAAGAAGGAGTCGCCGATGAAGGCGGTGGAAACGCCGTCGTTCGCTTCGCTTTGCCATGTCGCGGAAAGCTGCGCTTTATAGGCGTTGTAATTGGAAGTATCGTAGTTAGAACCCGTCATGCTGACCGCGGGGAGACAGTTTACGGTAAAACTTGTCTGATAGGCACCCAAAGTCGCCTTTACGGTGGCGGTGCCCGCTTTCAGCGCGGTAACGGTGCAGTTGTCCGCGTCGAGCGAGATGAGGCTTTCGTCGTATTCGTAGTCGATCTTCGCGCCCGCGTGATCCGCGTCGGTGTAGACGGGAACGAAGTCGGAAGGGAAATAGTCGACCCAAGCGTTTACGTCGTTGATGACGAGTTTGCCGTAATCGGGCGGCGTTGTGGTAACGGTAAAAGTCGTGCTGTGATGTTCGGTCGTTGCGGTAACCTCCACGGTTTTATCGGCGACGAGGGCGTACACCGTATCGTCTTCGATGCGGATGTCGCTTCCGTCGAAAGTATAGGTGATCTCCAGCGGATCTCCTTTCGAGAACACGGGTTCGAGCTTCGCGCTTTCGCCCACGGCTACGCTCACATCTGCGATGGTGAGCGTGCCGTAATCGGGCGGCGTATCGCCGCCGCCGTCGTTTGCGCATCCCGCCGCCGCGAAGACGAGCGAAAGCGCGACTGCCGCCGCCAAAGCGGCGGCAAAAATCCTTTTCATAGCTGTTTCCTCCTGAATTTTGATTTTTGGCGGACAGGCAAAACGCATCGGGGTCGCCCGCAGTCGGCCCGCCCTTGCGCTCAGCCTGCGCCGTATTTTATCAAGAAAATTTTTTGGGATTTTTTCTATTGTATCACACCGCAGCGATAAATTCAAGACGGGTGTAAAAATTTTTTCAAAGAACTTTATCATTTTAATCTTTTTTGCATCCGATTTCCATGAGGAAAAGGAACGGGAACTGTTGAATTTGGAATATCTTACCCGCGCATCCATGCGGGGCGGAAAGGTAGGCGGGACGGCTGAAAACCGAAGTATCGGGGGCGTATTTATGCCGAAACGGGAAGCGCGAGGCCCGGGAGGCAAAACGCCGCATCGGCCGAATCAAGGCAAATCAGGTAGCAAATTTTATATGAAAAACGCGCTTTCTTAAAAATGTAGTTCAAAAACTGCTCTCCAATAGTTCATTTTCGGCTTTTATGCGCGCACAGGGTAAAAGTTTTAAAAAAAGGTATTGACAAATTCGGAAAATGTGATACAATTTCATTATCGTTAATGTTTCTTTCATTTTAATATAATAAATTTGTTATGTTATTCTATTATTATGTTATTTTATTATAAATAAAGGAAACAGAATCCGGTAAATCCGCAAACCGTATTTTTCGGACAAGGGCGCCCTTGTCGTTTGCCTTGCGGCAAACGAACGGCCCGGTTGCATGCGGCAACCGCAAGGCGGCGCGCGTGCGGTTTGCGCTTTCGGCAAAATCGTATAGGGGGTAACGCATGGAGTTTTAAGGGGCAAAAAATGTTTTTATTTACAGAGTAATGATCGGATGGGCAATGTAGGCGACGCAAAAATACGGATGCGCCGCAATTCTGTGTTGTAACGGCAAAAAACTATGGTTTGCGCCGCGGACAAGAACAGAGTACATAGATAAAATATATCACAGGAGTAAAGAGATGAAGAAAATTTGGAGCAAAATCGGCTTGATTTCTCTGCTGGCGCTGTTTCTGTTTTCGGCGGCAGTGGCCTGTTCTTCGGGCGGAAACGGAGGGGACGACAATACCGACGCTTCCGTGGAACGGCTGACGCTGAGCGAGACGCACCTGACGATGGAAATCGGCGATACCGAAACGCTTACCGCGGCACTTACCCCCGCGGGTTCGACGGAGACGGTAACGTGGTCTTCGGACGATGCGAGCACGGTTTCGGTGGAGGGCGGCGTTTTGACCGCTCTGAAGACGGGCAATGCGGTGATCACCGCTACGGCCGGCACGGCGAGCGACTATTGCCAGGTTACCGTCGTCGAACAGGGCGCGACCGCCACGGACGACGAGACGAAAGTGGAAGGATATATTTATTACGAAAACTTTAAAGAGCGCGAAACGGTGCCGAATTACTTTAAAAAGAGCATTACGGGCACCGGCGCCGCGGCCATTACGGACGAAGGGCTGAACATCACGCTCGTCGGCTCGGGGCAGAGCTTCCTTTCGCATGTTTTCGAAGAAACGCTTTCGGGCAGAGTGGAAGTAAAGACGAAAGTCAAAGTCGGGTCGAGAGCTTTCTCGAATATATTGTTCTTTTATCAGGGCGAACAGGGGACCGATACCAACGACGGCATCGTAACCCTCGGCATGAACGGCGGCGGCTTCGTGAACCATTACAGCGGCAGCTGGCACCAGATCGCCTCGAATTCCAACGATGTCTGGTATGATATTACCATGATTTTGGATATCGGGAACAGTGTATTTGACCTGACGATCACAAACGCCGACACCGGCGCTCCGGTTTACAACGGCACGCAGTCTTTCCGCAACACGGGAGACGGCGTCGAAGACAACATCAAACTTCTGAAGATGGGGACGGACAACACGGATAAAGGCAGCGCCGATATCACGTGGGAATACATCACCATTCAGCAGCTGGGCACCGACCGCGCCCCTGCGTTCGAAACGGAGCAGACCACCTATTCGCTCGTGCTTTCGGACACGCCCGCGGAGAATCAGGTGGAATTGAATTACGACGTGATCGGCGAACCCGAGCCTACGGTTTCCGTAGAGAGCAAGAGCGAGGGCGTTACCGTTGCGGCAGACAATAAGACGGTTACGTTTAAAGCGGCGGGCGTATATACCGTAACGCTGGAAGCGGAAAATTCGCTCGGCACGGCCGAACAGACGTTCACGATCAACGTCCGCGCGGACGCGAACACTTATCTCGATACCGAGTTCGACGTCAACCCCGGCTTCACGTTTACGACGTCCGGCAGCGCCACGGCGGGAATCACGGACAACAAGCTTTCTTTAGTTACGGCGACTTCGGGGTCTTCCTCGGCGTTCGCACGGTATGATTTCGGCGAGGCGCTTTCGGGAACGGTCTATGCGGAAGCGGAGATCACTTACGATTCGACGGGCTCCGGCCGTTTTGCGAACATCTTCTATCTGTTCACGGAAGGCACGACCTCGAACGATTCTTCCCGCGCGACGATCTCGATCGCGATCGACCGCGGCACTCTCCAATACAATGCGGGCGGCTGGAAGAGCTTAAACAGAACGGTTACGGCCGGCACGACGTTTACGCTGGGCGTTACGATGGACTTCGATAACGCGACCATGGACGTAACATATGACGGCGTAACGGTCGGCACGGATCTTTCCTTCCGCAATACGTCGTATGCAGACAGTACTTCCGTAATGCTGATCGGTTCCGACAAAGAGGGCGATTCGTTCAGCTATAACTCTATGAAATTAGTGAAGGTCGAAGCGCCTGAAATCACGGTCGGCGAAGCTACAGGCGCCGTCGATATTCAGGAAGACGCGAACTATACGCTGAATTACAGCGTAAATCCTTCCGATGCGGACGTAACGGTTACGGGTACCCCGAATACCGGTTGGACGTGGCAGGAGGGCCAGGAAAACAAGGCGGTAACCTTTACCTCTGCCGGAACGTATGTGTTCACGATCACGGCGACGGGTGAGGCGGGCGCCTCTTCGCAAGCGACGATCACCGTAACGGTTACGGGCGCCGACGAAGCTCCTGCGATCGAGGTAACTTCGGGCGACGCGACCCTCGACAATGCGCTCGCATTGCAGGGCAAGAACGTCTATACGCTGACGTACGACGTTACCGGTTCGCCCGCACCTACGGTTTCCGTTGCCGAATCAACGGGGAAGGAAACAGGCTGGACGTATGACGAAGAGGAAGGCCTCATTACCTTTACAAAGACGGGCAGTTACGAGTTCGTCGTTACGGCGAGCAACGGCGTGGGCACAGACGCCACGGATACCTTTGCCGTTACCGTAAACGATCGCTTCATCGGCGTAAGCGGCACGACGATCGAAGAATTCACCTTCAATTCGACGTCCGCTCCGGAAGGGTTTGAGGTTTCCGGCGGCACGGTCAACTGGACCGCGGACGGTGCGACGGTTGCGGTTTCCAGCGGATCGACATTTGTTGATTATAAATTCGACAGCGCGTTCAGCGGGATCGTTTCGGCAGAAGTTACCTTTACCATAAATTCGAGCGGAGGAAGCGCTTTTGCAAATCTGCTGTTCTTCTATTCGAGCAACAGCGACGGCGGATTGGGTAGCAACGCGGCGGCCGTAGCAGTGCGGAACGATTACAATGCACTGATTTGGAGCGAATCGAGCAGCGGCGGCTGGACGGATTTCCGCGACGCAAACGACGCGCGCGTCGATTTAGATGATAAAGCCGAGTACACTGTAAGAATGGTAAATGATTTTGACAATAAGGTCAGCTATTTTTACCTTACAGGCAAAGGCACAAATTATACGTTCGAAGAGACATATCTCGGCGCTCACAGCTTCCGAATCCCGGAGCTTACGGTCGACCGTATCCGCTTCGGTTCGGATAAGAGCGGCACCGATTTCACCATCAAGAGCATAACGCTCGAACAAATCAATGAAAACGAAGCGGAAGCTTCGAATTAAAAAATAAAAAAGGGGGGGTAGTACTATGCAAACCAAAAGAACTTTCCGCTTTGCGGCGGTTCTGATGACGTTGTTGGTAGCTATATCGCTTCTGTTCGTTGCATGTTCGAACGGAGGGGATGACCAGACATCGGCTCCTACCGTTACCGTAAACGAAAGCGCGAAAGAGCTTACGCTTACGGACGGAGAGGCGAGTTACACCTTGAATTATACCGTCGCGCCTACGGATGCGACGGTGGCGATCACCTGCGATCAGGAAACGGGATTCACCCGCGAGGGGAATGACGTAACCTTTACGGCGGCGGCGACGTACGTGTTTACGGTTACAGCCACGAACGACGCCGGTGAAGCCAGCGGCACCATCACCGTTACGGTAAGCGACGGATCTTCTCCGTCCACGCCCGACGCGCCGCAGATCACCATCAACGAGCCGACCGCCGAGGTCAACCTCGAAGGCGGCGAGGCGGAATATACGCTGGATTACAGCGTAACGCCCGCGGACGCGGCCGTTTCGATCACCTGCAACAGGACGACCGGCTTCACCCGCGAGGGGAATGACGTAACCTTTACGGCGGCGGCGACGTATACCTTTACGATCGTTGCCACGAGCGAGGGCGGCACGGCGAAAGGGACTATCCGCGTAACCGTAAACGAAGAGGTGTTGGCCCCCGAATTTACTACAGAGCAGGCGGACGTCAGCCTCGAACTGACGACGGCGCAATTCCCGAGCACGTCTGCCGTTACCCTCGATTACGCGGTAACGGGCGGCGGCGAAATGGCAATGTCCCTTGCCGAGACGACAGAAATCGGCGGCTGGACGTACGACGCGGACGCCGACACCATCACCTTTACGAAGGCCGGCACTTATACCTTTACTCTTACCGCGACCAACGAGAAGGGTTCGGATACGAGCACCTTTACGGCGACGGTAACCGATCAATTTGCCGGTGTAAACAGACAGGATGCATTCCTCGATGCAGACTTTACCTCCACGCAGATCCCTTCCGGCTGGACGGAACTGAAGGGGGCGAACGGCAGCATCACCTATTCGGAAAACGGCGCGAAATTTGACGTTGCCAGCACTTCGGACAACAATGCGATCGTTCGTACGCCCTTCACGGTAAACGAAGGCCTCGTTGAAATTTCGGTTACTTTCTCGAACGATTATTCGAGGGTCGGCGGACAGGGCGACGTACCTTTCCTCAATCTGATCGTCCTCGAATCTGCGGATGCAAACGCAACGGGCACTTGGCCTGTCGGCGTCGGCGTGCAGGACAGCTATCTCGTCGTGCACGAAGGAACGGACAAAGGGTCGGGCGGCTGGAATTCCGGATCGATGTCCATCGGCTCGTCGCAGCGCGTGCGCCTGATCGACAACGAAGTATATACGGTCAAAGCGATCATCGACTTCGACAACGAACGCGTCTACCTCTACATCAGCGGCGAAAACCGCTATGACGACGACCGCGCGACGGAGATCCCCTTGGGCGACAACGTGTACCTGGGCAACTTCGACTTCCGCGGCAACGACAACGATCCCGCGATGTTCCGCTTCGGTACGAATGCGGTCGACACGCAGGCGACCCTGTATTCGGTAACCGCGTGCAGATTGGGGGCGGAAGCGCCTGTAATCAACGTGGAAAATACTACGGCGAACGTACAGCTTTCGGACGGCACGGCAAGCTATAAACTGGATTACAGCGTAACGCCCGCGGATGCGGAAGTTACGGTTACATGCGACAACCAGAGCGCAGACATCGGCGCTGACAAAAAGACGGTTACCTTCGATACGGCCGGCACGTATGTATTCACCATTACGGCCGTCAACGATGAAATCACCAGGACGGCAAAGATCACCGTTACGGTGTTGGCGGAAGACGTCGTTTCTCCGGTCATTACGGTAAAAACAGCGGAAAAAGATGATCTGTATCTGACGGGCGACAGCGTCGAATATGCGCTGGATTATACCGTAACGCCCGATACGGCAGCCGTTACGGTTACGTGCGACCAACAGAGCGGCGCAGTCATCGACTCCGACAATAAGACGGTTACGTTCACTGCGGCGGGCGTATATACGTTCACGATCACAGCCGTAAATGACGGCGCTACCGAAACGGCAACGATCGTCGTAACGGTAACGGAAAAGCCTGCGTTCACGGCGGAACAGGACGATACGTCTGCAATTTTGCAGTCGGCGCAATATCCGAATTACTGCACCATAACGCTCGACTATGCGATTTCCGGCAGCGCTTATACGCTGGAAGTGGCAGAGACGACGAGCATCGGCGGCTGGACCTACAATGCCGATGCGAATACCATCACCTTTACCAAGGCGGGGGCTTTCGGATTCTCCATTACGGCAAAGAACGCCGCGGGCGATGCCGTCTGCACGTTCAACGTTACGGTAACCGACCTGTATGCGAATCTGGAAGGAACCGAGCTTTGGAACACCACCTTTAACGGCGATACGATCCCCGAAGGCTGGACGGAAGATAAAGCGGACGGCGCGACAATCACCTACAGCGCGGAAGGGGCAACATTCTCCGCCGGCGCGGGCGACAATACCGCCTTTGTCAAGAGAGAATTTACGCAGAATTCCGGCCTTGCCGAAATTACCGTAACCTTCTCGAACGATTATACGGCGGCGCAGGATGACAACGAAAAACCGTATATCAATATCATTTTCCTTGAATCGAGCAGTACGAATATCAAAACTTATCCCGTTTGCATCGGCTCGCAGGACAGCTACCTGCTCGTAAACGACGGCAGCGCACAGACTTTTATCAATATCGGCAACGATACGCGCGTTCGCTTGGTCGACAACGAACAGTATACGATTCGCGCGGTAATCGACTTCGACAACGAGCGCATCTATCTCTACATCAGCGGCGAAACCCGCAACACGGACGACAGAGAACCGATTGCTTTGGGTGAAAACATCTATCTCGGCAACTTCGACTTCCGCGGCAACGGAAACGACCCTGTAATGTTCCGCTTCGGTACGAATGCGCAAAATACGGTAACGACCCTGTATTCGACGACCGCGAGGACGATCACTTCCGGTACGGTCGAAATCGCGCCGACTTTCAGCAAGGTGCAAGATGATGCGAGTTTGACTTTGCAGACGCAGCAGTACGATCATTCCAGCGAAAGTGCGCGCTTTACGAGCCGCCCGCACATCACTCTTTCGTACGAAGTTACCGCCAGCCCCGCGGCGACGGTAACGCTGGAAGAGACGACGGAAATCGGCGGTTGGTATTACGATGAAGCTACGAAAAACCTCTACTTCACGAAGGGCGGCTATTATGAATTTAAACTGACCGCTTCGAACGGCGTGGGTACCGACGCGGAAGAAACGTTCGCGGTAACGGTTACCGATTTGTATGCCGAAGGCAATTACGATAAAAATGAAGCTTGGAACCAGCAGTTCAATTCTACGGAAAAGCCCGAAAATTGGACGGAAGAAGCTACCACCGGAAACGGTTCCGTTACTTGGAGCGAAGACGGGCTTAAGATTGCCGGAGGAAACGGCAACAACGCATTTGTCAGAAGCGATTTTGGCGTCGAACTGAAAGGATTGGTAGAATTTACCGTAGACTTTACCCTCAATCAGACGGGAGAGGATTTCGCGAATATCTTTTTCATACTTGACTATGAAAAGGATCCGAACAACTCAAACGGTTCGTCCGTTATCACTGTCGCCGTCGAAAAGGGAAAACTGGAAGTCAACCAAGGCAATAACCAAGGAGGATGGAAATCGCCCGCCCTGTATGGGAACGCTTCCACGAATCTAATCGCGGGCGTCCGATATACGATTCGCGCCGTGCTCGATACGGAAACGGAGAGAATGTATCTCTACCTCAGCGGGGAGAAGTGCTATGAAGACGACCGCGCAACGGAATTCAATCTGAACGGCGAAGTATATCTTGGTAATTTTGATTTCCGCGACAGCGGGTCCGAATTATTAACATACCGTACTGGCAGCAATAACGGCACATCGGACTTTACATTGCACAGTATCGTTGCCAAACAGCTTACCGAAAAGGGGGAGGAGCCTCAGCCTGAGGCTCCCACCGTTACGGTAAACGAGGAGAACGGGGAAGTTACCCTTTCCGGCGGCACGGCGAGCTATACGCTCAACTACAGCGTAGATCCTGCAGACGCAACGGTTTCGATTGCATGCAATCAAGAAAACGGCTTTGAAATTACCGAAAACAAGACGGTGAAATTTAACGCTGCGGGAACGTATGTGTTTACCATCACCGCGTCGAAAGACGGTTCGACGAGCACTCCGCAGACGATCACCGTCGTGGTCAATGCGGAAGCAGTCCTCCAGGCGCCGACGTTTACGACGCCACAGGAAGACGACAGCCTCACGCTGCAGACGGCGATCTGGACTTCGGCAGGTGCTACGACAGAACGTCCGCACATTCAGCTCGCATACGAAGTGAGCGATCCCGAAGCGAACGTTACGCTTGAAGAAACGACGAGCATCGGCGGTTGGACGTACGACGCGGAAGCGGGCGTGATCTACTTCACGCGCGGCGGCAGCTATGAATTCAAACTGACGGCGAGCAACAGCGAAGGGAGTGCGGATTGCACTTTTGCCGTAGACGTAACCGATCTGTATGCGGAAAGCGGCACGGCAAGCGCCCCCGTAATTTTTGACCAGCAGTTCAACGCCGAAACCAAACCGGACGGGTGGACGGAAACGATCGGAACTCCCGGCACCGACAGCATCACGTATTCGGGAAACGGGGTTACGCTTCATAAAGATACGAGCGGCAAGAGCGCTTTTCTGCAGTATGATTTCGACGAGCAGATGACGGGTGTGATCGAATTTACCGTGGATTTCAAGACGACGTCGACGGGTTTTGTCAATTTGTTCTTCCTGCGCGGCAACGGCAACAAATATGCCGTAACCGTTGCGGTACAGAACAATATCCTCATGGTTAACGAGAACGACAAAAGCTGGAGCAACAATATCAATCTCTTCAACAACACGAAGACGAGGCTGGTCCCGGGAGTAGATTATACCCTGCGCGCCGTGGTGGATTGTGATAACGAGCGCGTTTACCTTTACATCAGCGGTGAATCTCTCATTGCGGACGGCGAAGGCGACACTGTGGGCGAAACCGTAGCCATGGGCGATAACCTTTACCTCGGTAACTTTGATTTCCGTGTAAACGGTCAGCCCGTGCTTGCATACAGAATGGGTTCGGATATCCAGAAAGCCGAAAGCGATTTTACGGTGTACAGTATTACGGCCAAACAGCTTTCGCCCGTAATTACGGTGAATCAGAGTTCGGCGGCCGTCGATTTTGTCAACAACACGGCGACCTATACGCTGAACTACACGGTAAGCGAATTCGGCAGCCCCGAAGCGGCGGTCATCACCTGCGATCAGGAGACCGGCTGGACGAATGAAGGGAATGTAATCACCTTTACACAAACGGGAACGTACGTTTTCACCGTTACGGCGGAAAATGCGTATGGTTCCGGAAGCGGAACCATAACCGTTACGGTTAAAAAGCCTACGACGGGCGTTACCATCGACGTCGATTCGGACCGCGATGCGGCCGTCAATGCAGGCGGTTACTATACGCTGAAATATACGGCGGGTTCGGACGTGGCGAACGTTGAACTCACCTGCGACCAGCAGGACGGCTATTCGTACGACGCGGAGACGGGGCTGATCCACTTCACCGCCCCCGGCGTATACAACTTTACGCTGACGGCAACGGATGAAGGCGAAACTCTTACGGATACTTCGAATTTCAAAGTAACGGTTACGGACGAGGAGAACGTGATCTGGAATCCGACGCTTACCAGCGAAGTTTCGGGTCCCGACATCACGAACACGGCAGACGGCGCGGAGAACCGCGGCACGATCACCTTCGATCAGAACGGTATGACGGTTACTTCCGGCGCCGGCATCGGCGGCAGCGCACCGCTGATCTTCTATAAAAAGTTCGACAGCGCCCTGAGCGGACTGGTGAAAACAGAGATCACCTTTGTCGATAACCTCGGCACCGGCTTTATCAACCTCGTATTTTTCCAGAATTCGGGTATAGTTACAAATCAAGGCAACGAAGCGACGATGGTCATCGCCGTCGAAAACGGAGCTTTGCGGCATCGCGGCATGGTCGACGGCTCTTTGGAAGGATGGACTTCTTTCTCGATGGACGGCCAGCTTATCAAGGTGCAGCCGGGCGAAGAATACACGCTGACCATCTATAACGATTTCGACAACGAAATCAGCTATATCTATCTTACCGGCACGGTGGTGCTCGGTGAAAGTACGAAGGAATTGGACAATTGCTACCTCGGCGTTTCCAATTTCCGCCGTCAGGGCAAGGGCGATGCCGTCGAGTATTTCTATACGGGCACTTCGCAGCGCAATACTTCTTATACCATCAAATCGCTGAATATTGAGCAGTCGTTTGCACCGCAGATCTTTATGAATTCTTCCTACAATGTGCAGGAAGGCGGCACGCTCGCTCTGAATACGCTCGGCGCGGCGGACGGATACATCATCGATTGCGCTCAGGAAGGCTGGAGCATCGAAGGGAACGTGATCACGTTCGCGCAGTCAGGCACATATGAAATGACCGTCCGCGCGTACAGCGATCAGGGCGAATCGGATGCAGTTTCGATCACTGCCAACGTCGCCAAATACGGCGCTTGGCTGGAAGAGAACGGAGAGGTCGTCATCAATACCATCGCGGCGATGGAACAGTCCGATTACGCAAATTACGGCAACGGCTCTGTGGAAGAGGAAGTTTGGACTCCTTGGACGAACTGCACTGTAACGGGCATGCATAACGCTGATAATGGCACCTCGTGGAATACCCCGGAAGATGCAAAGGCAAACGCGCCCTGGCTGGAGTTTAAGGTCAAAATCCAAACGCCGGGCACATATACCATGTTCGTTCAGTTGAGCAGTTTGTCTACCGTTAATAATTCCATTCACTGCGGGCATGACGGAACGCCGTTCCAGTGTTCGAATCCCGGATCGTTCTATATAGGGAAATGGATATATACAAACCAATATACCTTTGAATTGACGGAAGGCGAACATACGATCAGTCTGTATGTACGTGAAGACGGCAGTGCTCCGAACCAAATTTGGCTGCGCAATATGGGAGATGATACGACCAGTACCTTTGATTATAGGTCGGGTTGGGTAGACGGCGCATCAAAAATTGAAAGCGCGCGCGAGATCATCGCAGAATAACGGAATAAATACAGCAACTTTATCCGCCGCAGCTTGACTGCGGCGGAAACAAGGAACAGGGCGCGGCGGTGCCGCGCGGATGCGGAAGAAACAATTTTTAATCATTGCAACAAGGGC
The DNA here is from genome assembly GCA_944368795.1 of uncultured Clostridia bacterium. GTDB lineage: Bacteria > Bacillota > Clostridia > Christensenellales > Borkfalkiaceae > Borkfalkia. The sequence goes on from CALVXE010000004.1 coordinate 25,531, forward strand.
AGACCGATGCGGCGGCCGAATGGCCGCCGCAGAGGCCGCCATAGAATAACATGGAGGAAACGAAATGCAACTCAAGAAAACTTTTCGCTTGACGGCGGTTCTCATCGTGCTGCTGCTTGCGATCTCACTGCTCGTCGTTGCTTGCTCGAAAGGAGGAGACGACAACGGCGGCGACACGCCTGCAACGGAAAATGCGTTCGAGCTGATCGATAACGACCGCGCGGCGCTGATCGTCGTGGAAGGCACGAACGAACCCGGCGCAACGGACGGCGATTATCCCGGCGTCGTGCGCGCAGCGTATGACCTGCAGGAAGACGTCGAAACGGTTACGGGCGTAAAACCCGTCGTGGCGCAGAGCGTTACCGGATATGCCGATTATGCGATCATCATCGGCACGATCGGCAAGAGCACGGCCATCGATTCGATGGTCGAAAGCGGAAAGATCGACGTTTCGCAGGTAGAAGGCAAGTGGGAAACTTACCTCATCGAAACGGTGGACGACCCGTTCGGCGACGGAAAGGTGGATACGGCGCTCGTGATCGCGGGCTCGGACAAACGCGGATCGATCTATGGTATCTATTATATCAGCGAGATGCTCGGGGTTTCGCCCTGGACTTTCTTTGCCGACAGCGTTCCCGCCCACAAAGATAATCTGACCCTCGCGGCCGATTACCGTTACGTTTCGGAAGAGCCCGACGTGCAGTACCGCGGCATCTTCATCAACGACGAAGAAGACCTCGAACTGTGGGGCAGGGTAATGGACGACGGCAAGCACATGGGCCCGAAGCTGTATGAAGAGATCTTCGAAATGCTGCTGCGCAGCAAGGCGAACTTCTTATGGCCGGCGATGCACGCCTGCTCGGACGCGTTCGTTGACTATGTGGAAAACCCGATCAATGCCGATTACTACGGTATCGTCATCGGTACGTCGCACTGCGACATGCTGCTCCGCAACAACCTCAATGAATGGGACAACTTCGTTGCGCAGTACAAGCAGGAACATCCGGAATATGCGAACGTTGAAGTAAAATACGACTACACGCACGTCGAGAGCCAGCCGGTGATCGAAGCGTACTGGCGCGAATCTGTGCGTGCAAACAAAGATTACGAAGTGGCGTGGAACCTCGGTATGCGCGGCTCGCACGACGAAGGCTTCAATACCGAATATATCAATTCCGATCCCTGGTACGGCGACAAATGCAAACTGCTGGAAGACATCATCGATCTGCAGCAGAACATCCTCAAGGAAGAGCTCGGCGTGGATTCGCTCGACGGCGTGTTCATGACCTTCCAGCCCTACAAAGAGGTGCAGGAGCTGTACAACAACGGGTTGGATCTGCCGGAAAACATCACGATCATCTGGGCGGACGACAACCACGGCTTTATCCGCAATGTGCCGAATGCCGAAGAGCGCGAACGCAGCGGCGGCAACGGCATCTACTATCACGCTTCCTATTGGGGCCCCGACAACGAGAGCTACATGTGGATCAACTCGATGCCGCAGACGATGGTTTACGAAGAACTTTCGAAAGCCTATAAGAGCGGCATTCAGAAAGCGTGGGTGCTCAACTCCGGCGACACGCAGATGAACATGCTGGAGATCGAGTTCTTTGCTGATCTCGGGTACGATATCGACCAGTATAACAACGAGAACGTGTTCGAGCAGTATTACGGCAAAGTAGCCGCGCGCGAATACGGCGAAGAGTTCGCGGACGATATCATCGAGATCATGAAAGATTACACGCAGATGACGAACGCGCGCAAGCTCGAGCATATGAGCGTGGATCTTTTCAGCGACGCGTACGGCGATGAAATGGAGCGCCGCGCTTCCGAATACAAGGATCTGTGGGAACGCGCCGAGGCCGTATACGAGGCGATCCCCGAAACACAGCAAAACACCTTCTATGAGACGATCCTCTTCGAGGTGCGCTGCGCATACTATATCAATGCGGAATTCTACTATGCGCATAAGGGAAATGTAGCGTACGAGCAGGGGCGCAACGCCACGGCATGGAACTGCTATAATTACTCTTTGGAATTCAACCGCATGCGCAAGGATGAAATTTCTTATTACAACAATATTCTTGCGGACGGCAAGTGGGAAAACATCATGGATCCCGAAAATTACGTGCCGCCCGTTATGTCCGGCTTTGCGAACGGCGGGCCTACCTTTACGTTGGGCGCTACCGAGCAGGGCGTGATCGTGGAAGGAGAATCCGCGGAACAGAGCAGTTCTTCCCTCGCTTTCTACAATTATGCGCAGGGACGCAAGTATATCGACGTGTTCAACAAGGGCGCCGGCAACTTCAGCTTCAGCGTTTCGGCGGATAAAGATTTCGTTCAGCTGAGCATGACGCAGGGCATCGTTACCGACGAACAGCGCGTATGGGTCTCGATCGATTGGAGCAAGGTTACCGGCAATGATACGGCGACGGTTACGATCACCTCGGGCAACTACACGAAGACGGTTACGATCAATGTGAATTATGCGAATTATGACCTCGGCGAAAGCACGTACGTCGAACAGGACGGCTACGTTTCGATCGAGGCAGAGCATTACAGCGCTTCGCATGAAACGGGCGCCGCATCGTGGGAGGTCATCAAGGATCTCGGCCGCGTTTCCGGCGATATGGTCCGCGCCGAGAGCAACACGCTCGTAAGCTATAACGAAGATACGTTTGCAACTTCCGCGCCGTATCTGGAATACAACGTGTATTTCACTTCGGCGGGTACCTTTGAAATGGAAGTATACCGTTTGCCTACGCTGCATTCGCAGGGGCATGTACGCCTTGCGGTAGGGGTCGGCAGCGGAACGCCCACCATCATCGAGGGCGAACGCGACTACGGCACGAATAACCCCGCTTGGGAAGAGGGCGTGTTTACCCAAATCATCAAGCATACGATCACGATCGATATAGCGCAGCCCGGCCTTACGACCATCCGGCTGTATATGATCGATCCTTGGATCTGCGTCGATAAGATGGTGATCTATACGGCCGAAAAGCAGGATTCCTACTTCGGGCCGCTGGAAAGCTACAACACGACGTACAACACCGATCCCGGCGCAAACGCGTACTACGATGCCTTCTACGGCACGAGCGGCGAAACCTACGTCTTGCCGGAAGATTACAATATCGAACAGACGTACGGCACCGGTTACTTCGTAGAGCAGGACGGCGTCCTCGCCATCGAAACGGAGACGGCCGTGCTCGGCGATGATCAATATGCCTCTGCGGACGGATGGGTCGTTGCCCAGACGGACGAAGGAATTGCGATGCGCACGAAAGAGGAGCGCAAAGAATACGGCGCTACTATGGATTCGGCTCCCCGCATGGATTATGAAATTATAATCACCACGCCCGGAACGTATACGGTTTGGGTGAACATCCAATCGCCGAATCCCCGTTCGAGTTCGTACGGCATCGGCATCAACGGCGTTGTACAGTATACAAAGGGCGAATATGCATATGATCGCGAGGAGTTCTTCCATTGGAGAAAGGCCGAATCGGAAAAAGATAGAAATGGTAATATCATTGTAGACAGACAGTTGCATTTTGATAGTCCAGGCAGGTATACTTTGAATGTTTACTGCGTACAGGACGGCCTTTCCATCGATAAGATCTACCTTACCAG
>CALVXE010000005.1 GCA_944368795.1 uncultured Clostridia bacterium
CGGGTATAAACGCCTCGTCCGCGGCGTTCAGTTCCTGCGCGAACAGGTTTTCGATGCCCGCGTCGAGCGCGGCGTTCAGAACTTTTTTGTATTCGCGCGGCGTGATGCGCCGCTGCAGTTCGGGCAGGCCGCCGATATCGCCGCACGGCGTGTATTGCCCCATCAGCGAAAAGTGAGCGGGGGAATGCAGCCCGGCAAACCAGCGCACCGCCGCAACGCTGTCGTCCGTGCACAGCGGCAGCACCAAGTGCCGCACGATGCATCCGCGCACCATCTTTCCTCCCTCGAATTCCGCCGCGCGCCCCGCCATAAACGCCACGGCGCGGCTCGCGTATTCGAAGTAATCCGCCTTCCCCGTATAGCGCTCCGCAATTTTCGGCGAAACGAATTTGAGATCGGGCAGGTAAACGTCGATGTATTTGTCGAGCGCCCGCAGCGCTTCAAGTTTTTCGTAGCTGTGGGTGTTGTACACCACGGGTATTTTCGGGCGGTACAGCGCGAAGGTCTGCAAAAGCTGCGGCACGAAATGGGAAGCCGTTACCAGGTTGATGTTTTCCGCGCCCCGCTCTTCCAGTTCGCGGAAGATGTCCGCAAGCGCTTCGGGCGTTACCTCTTTTCCCCGCTTCGCGCGCGAAAGTTCGAAGTTCTGGCAAAAGGCGCACCGCAGCGCACAGCCGGAAAAGAACACCGTTCCCGACCCGTTTTTAAAAGAGATACACGGCTCTTCGTAGGGGTGAAGCCCGTATTTGGCTACCAACAGCGCGCTTTTCGCGCCGCACGCCCCTTCAGCCGATTGTCTGTCCGCTCCGCATTCCAGTGGGCAGAGCCTGCATTCTTGCGCCATATATAAATTGTACCATATTTTTTTTCTTTTGCAAAGCATTGGGCGCGTGCGGGCGGGAAATTATTGACAAGACTTGCGTTTCCTATTATAATGGTATCGTCATTGAAAGTGTATGCAAAGTGCGCGCCGTCCGGCCTCGGCGGCCCTGTCCGGGCGGGCGCGAAGGAGAAAATATGCGTTATTATTTTACGAGCGAAAGCGTTACCGAGGGGCATCCCGATAAAGTCTGCGACCAGATTTCCGACGCCGTATTGGACGCCGTTCTTTCGCAGGATGCGGATTCCCGCGCGGCCATCGAATGCTGCGCTACGACGGGCATGGTCCTCGTCATGGGCGAACTCACCACCGCCTGCTACGTCGATATATCCAAAATCGTCCGCGATACGGTCAAAGAGATCGGCTACACGCAGGGGCACGGCTTTTCGTACAATTCTCTCGCCGTCATCACCGCAATTCACGGTCAAAGCGCGGACATCGCATTGGGCGTAGACGCGTCCGCCGAACGCAAGGCGGGGGGCGACGGGTACGATCAGATCGGCGCGGGCGATCAGGGCATGATGTTCGGCTACGCCGTGGCGGAAACGGATGAATTGATGCCTCTGACGGCGGTCCTCTCCCACAAACTGGCGGCACGGCTCGCGGAAGTGCGCAAAAGCGGACTTCTGCCGTACCTGCGGCCGGACGGGAAAACGCAGGTTACCGTCGAATACGAGGGGAGGAGGCCCGTCCGCGTGGATACGGTGGTCGTCTCCGCCCAGCACGACGAAAACGTTACGCAGGAACAATTGCGGGAAGATATCAAGAAGCACGTCATCGACGCCGTCATCGATTCCGGGTACCTTGACGATAACACGAAGTATTTCGTCAATCCCACCGGTCGGTTCGAGATCGGCGGGCCGGAAGGGGACAGCGGCCTTACGGGGCGCAAGATCATCGTCGATACCTACGGCGGGCGCTGTGCGCACGGCGGCGGTTCGTTTTCCGGGAAAGACGCCACCAAGGTCGACCGCAGCGCGGCGTACATGGCGCGCTATATCTGCAAAAATATCGTAAAGGCGGGGCTCGCGTACGAATGCGAACTGCAGCTCGCCTATGCCATCGGCGTGGCAAATCCCGTTTCCGTGTACGTCAATACATACGGCACGGGCAAGGTGTCGGACGATAAACTGGCGCAGATCGTGCGCGAAAATTTCGACCTGCGCCCGCTCGCGATCATCGAAAAACTCGGCCTGCGCGCGCCGATCTTCAAAAAGACGGCGGCATACGGCCACTTCGGCAGGGAAGGATTCCCCTGGGAAAAGACGGACGCGGCCGAGCGGCTCGCGCGGTATCTCAAATAAAAAAACGTAACGGCGGGCGGAGATTTTCTCCGTTCGTTTGCTTTGGGGAGGAAAGATGAAAGTAATCGTCGTCGAATACGATCCGCGCTGGCCGCAGCTGTTCGCGGAAGAGGCGGAAAAGATCCGTCAGATCCTGGGGGACAACTGTGTCGCCGTGCACCATATCGGCAGTACGGCGGTCGCCGGCCTCGCGGCAAAACCCGTCATCGATATCATGCCCGCAGTCAGAGATCTCTCCGCCGTCGACGCGCGAAACGCGGCGTTCGAGGCGCTCGGGTACGAGTGCATGGGCGAATTCGGCATCGCGGGTCGGCGGTATTTCCGCAAGGGCGGCGATCTTCGCACCCACCAGATCCATATTTTCGGCGCAAACGACGAGAAGAATATCCGGCGGCACCTTGCGGTCCGCGATTATCTCCGCGCGCATCCGTACGAGGCGGCGGCGTATGCGTCGCTCAAATCGCGGCTCGCCGCGCGGTTTCCCGAAGATATCGAGGGGTATTGCGACGGCAAGGATGCCTTTGTGCGCGGACTCGAGTGCCGCGCGCTCGCATGGAGCGAAAAAAATGAATAAGCTCGTTTCGGGATCGGCGGCACGGCTCCGTTCCTTTCTTTTCGGCGGCGGCCTTACCTGCGCCTCTTGCGGAGCAGACCTGTTCTCGGAAGAGAGGTTTTGCGAACGCTGTCTCGAAAAGCTGCCCTTCAACGCCGGCTATATCTGCGAAAAATGCGGCCGTTCGATCGGCGAAGACTACCCCGTCTGCCTCGAATGCAAGGCGGATATGCCCTCGTATACGGTGGCGCGCAGCGCGTTCCGTTACGAAGGAGATATCGTCCGCCTCGTCAAAAAGTTCAAAACGGGTTCGAAATACCTCGCCGACGTCTTTGCCGAATACATGGCGCCGCTCGTTCCCGCAGCCTTTCCCGACGCCGATTTTTTCGCCTTCGTTCCGATGACGGAGCGCGCGGAAAAGCGGCGCGGCTACAACCAGTCCCGCCTGCTCGCGCAGGCGCTGTCCGCCCGTTCGGGCGTCGCGGCGGAGGAAGGGGTGCTTGTAAAAACGCGGGAAACCTCTTCCCAGAAAGAGCTTTCCCGCAAAGAGCGGGCCGTGAATTTAAAGGGCAGTTTCCGCGTTCATGAACGCAGTCTGTGCCGCGGTAAGTCCATTGTTCTCGTCGACGACGTCCTCACGACGGGCGCAACCGCGAATGCCGTCGCCTCCGCGCTCTTCGGCGCGGGCGCGCGCAAAGTTTACGTTTTGACGCTCGCAAGCGTGTGCAGCCGCGGCGGCTGAACGGAAAAAAAGGGCGCCTTTTGTCCGAAAGTGCGATTTCACGGGCAAATTCCGAAAAATGCTGACAAAAATCTTTTACTTTTTGCGGAAAATATTGTAAAATAGAAGCAGTACGCAAATCAACATACAGCGGCGCGCGGCAAACGCGCGCACAGGAGCGGTTTATGGGATTGATCAATTATATTTTTAACGGCGAAAGCCGCAAGGGTCTGAAAAGACTCGATAGGATGGCGACGAAAGTCGAACAGCTCGAACCGAAGTATGCCCCGATGACGGACGCGGAGCTGCGCGCGCAGACGGACGTTCTCAAAGGCAGGCTCGCCAAGGGCGAAACGCTCGACGACATCCTCTACGACGCGTTCGCTCTCGTGCGCGAAGCGGCGAGCAGGGTCCTGCATATGAAGCACTACCACGTGCAGATCATCGGCGGTATCGCCCTCCACCAGGGGCGCATCGCGGAGATGAAGACGGGCGAAGGCAAAACGCTCGTGGCAACGCTCCCCGCATACCTCAACGCGCTCGCGGGGAAAGGCGTCCATATCGTTACCGTCAACGATTATCTGGCGCGGCGCGACGCAGACTGGATGGGCAAAGTGCATCGTTTCCTCGGCCTCACCGTCGGCGTGGTCGTTCCCGGCATGGACGACGCGGCCAAGCAGGCGGCTTACCGCTGCGACATCACGTACGCCACCAACAACGAACTGGGCTTCGACTATTTGCGCGACAATTTGAAGACGGATCTCAAAAAGATGGTCCAGCGCGAATTGGATTTCGCCATCGTCGACGAGGTCGACTCCATTCTCATCGACGAAGCGCGCACCCCGCTCATCATTTCGGGCAAAGGGGACAAGTCCAGCGAACTGTACGAGAGGGTAGACCGCTTTGTGCGCACGCTCACCGGCGGATTCGACGACGAGGGCAAACAGGGCGAAGAGGATAAAGACAAGAAGAAAAAGAAGAAAGCCGAAGAAGAGCCCGCCGAAGAGGAAGCCGAGTCCAAGTACGGCGACTACGACGACATTGCCAAAGGCGCCAAGTACGGAGATTGGGATTACGTCATCGACCGCAAGGACCGCAGCGTACAGATCACCGAAAAGGGCGCGGCAAAGGCCGAGCGTTTCTTCAATATCGATAACTTGGGCGATATCGACAACGCGTCGCTCAACCACCATATCCAGCAGGCGCTCAAGGCGCACAAACTTTTCCACCGCGACGAAGACTATATCGTCAACGACGGGGAAGTCATCATCGTAGACGAGTTTACCGGCCGTCTCATGATCGGCCGCCGCTATTCGGACGGCCTGCACCAGGCGATCGAAGCGAAAGAGGGGGTCAAGGTCCGCAATGAAAACAAGACGTACGCGACCATCACCTTCCAGAACTTCTTCCGCCTCTACAAAAAACTTTCGGGCATGACGGGTACGGCAAAGACGGAAGAAGGGGAATTCCGTACCATTTATTCCCTCGACGTTTTAGAGATCCCGACCAATAAGCCGGTCATCCGCAAAGACGTTCCCGACGCAGTCTATTCCACCGTCGACGGCAAAAAGCGCGCTCTTCTGAAAGAGATCGAAGAGCGGCACGCAAAGGGCCAGCCCCTCCTCATCGGTACGGCCACCGTCGAAAAATCCGAAGAGATCGCGCGCATGCTGCGCAAAAACGGCATCAAGCACAACATCCTCAACGCAAAGAACCACGAGCGCGAAGCGGAGATCGTCGCGCAGGCGGGCCGCTTCGGCGCGGTTACCATCGCCACGAACATGGCCGGCCGCGGAACGGATATCCTGCTCGGGGGCAACGCCGAATATCTCGCCAAAAAGCGCATGCGCGAAGAGGGCGTCGAGCACGACATGATCGAGCTCGCCACCTCGTACGCCGAGCTCGAAGGCGAACAGGAAGAACTGCGCAAACAGTACCGCGCCATGTACGACGAACTGTACAAGCAGTACAAGGCGGAAACGGATAAAGAAAAGGAAGAGGTCGTCAAAGCGGGCGGCCTGTGCATCCTCGGCACCGAGCGGCACGAATCCCGCCGTATCGATAACCAGCTGCGCGGCCGTTCCGGCCGTCAGGGCGACCCCGGCGAATCCATCTTCTTCATCTCCCTCGAAGACGATCTCATCAAGCGTTTCGGCGGCGACCGCATGAAGAAGATCTACAGCGTTTTCTGCAAGGACGAAGATACCTGCCTCCAATCGAAAATGCTCTCGCGCGGCATCGAAAACGCCCAGCGCGCCATCGAGGGCCGCAACTTCGGTATCCGCAAAACCGTCCTGCAATACGACGACGTCATGAACAAACAGCGCGAAGTCATGTATGCCGAGCGCATGAAGGTGCTCAAAGGCGAAGACGTGCACGAACAGGTCGTCAAGTATATTCCCGATTTTGTCAGAAAAGTCGTTTCCGAGGCGGTCAATATCGACGAAATGCCCGAAAAGTGGGATGCCGACGCGCTCAACCGCGCGCTCGAAAACAGGCTCCTGCCCGAAGGCAGCCACTTTATAACGCCCGAAAAGCTCGCCAAATGGGACGTCGATTTTGCCATCGATAAGATCACCAAGGCTACCGAGAAGGCGTATGAAGAGAAGATCAAAGAGGTCAAAGAAGAACTCGGCATCGACTATGCCGACGTCGAGCGCCGTTTCCTCCTGATGAACGTAGACCGCAACTGGATCGACCAGATCGACGCGATGGATCAGCTCCGCAAAGGCATCGGCCTGCGCGCGTACGGCAACGTCGACCCGGTCATCTCCTATAAGCAGGAAGGCTTCCAGATGTTCGACGAGATGGTCGAGCGCATCCAGAGCACGACCATCGCCATGCTTTTGAAAGTCCGCATCGAAGTTTCCCGCCCGATGGTCAAACCCATCGACGAACCTAAGCCCGCCGTCGATACGGCCGAGCTCACCACAAATTCGTCGGAAAGCAGCGGCCCCGCCCGTCCCGTCTCGCACGCGCAGAAAACGCCGGGCAGAAACGATCCCTGCCCCTGCGGAAGCGGCAAAAAGTACAAAAACTGCTGCGGAAAGAACAGCTGAAATGCTCGATAGTGCAAACGCCCCTCATCCGAGGGGCGTTTTTTTGTCGAAAAAACGGCCCGCCTCCCGTTCGCGTAAAATCACAGGCGTTTCGCTTCAAAAGTCTTTTTTTCGGAGCACGGCTATATAATAATATAAGGTAAAATATTAATTATTTGATAGTGCAATTTAAGCAAAAACGCCGAACGGTCAGCGTTTCGGCAAAAATCAGAAAATTTTTCATAAAAAAAATGAAAAGAGGTATTGACATTATAGGAAGCCGATAGTATAATAAATATGTATTATAATCATAAGCTGTTTAACGGGACACGTATGACAAAAAAAGAAAGGGTGCACCCTTTCTTTTCGGTTACAACCGAAAAGAAAGAATTCCCTTTAACAGCTTAAAAACATAATTTTGTGTAAAAAGCAAATTCAATCAGTAATAAAACAGCATGCGTTTTGCCTTTTTAGCGGAAAAAACGCATGCAACGGAGGGAAAATTATGGCGAAAACGAAAAAGTTCATGCTTAGCGTTTTGGTCGCGCTGTTTATGGCGTGCGCCGCACTGTTCGGGCTTGCCCTTTCGGGCACGCCTTTTTCAGCGCGCGCGGAAGGCGGCGAGATCGTGAGTCTGGATGTACAGATCGCGCCGGAAAAATTCATCTATGAATTTCATACGAGCGCGAACGTAAAAGACGAATTGTCTGTTACGGCCAGTCTTTCGACAGGCGAACCCGTTGTTCTGAATGCAGAGCAGTACGAAGTCTCCGCTTCCCGCAGCGGTTCGCCTTTGGAAGGGGAGTTCGGGTACGGCCCCGTAACGCTTCAGATCGAGGTTACCGATGCGTCCTACAGCGGTACGACGAGCTCTGCGCTGGAAACAAATGCGCGTGAAGACGAAATTATTGACCTCGCGGTAACCGATAACCGTACGCCGGAACAGAAAGTTTATACGACGACCCTTGTGCAAATGTATAAAGCTTATATAAGTGTGCAGGGCGTTTATGCCAGCGAAATATATGAGGCGGATTCGCCGCACGCCCGTGAAGATATAGATAAGAATTACTCGATATCCGGCGATTTTTCCAATACCGAAACAGCGGCTCCGGAAAACGGCGTGTATTCCAAAGACGTTACTTTTTCATATACGCGTACAGATAGGCAGACGGTCGAAAGTGTGTATACTGTCGAAAACATCACGGCTTTAAAGCCCGTTTCCTTCACGGCTTCGACCTATAAGAGCAGTTATTTCGTAGGCAATACCTTTGATCCGTCCGGCATGGTGCTTACGATAACGTACGATACAAGCGGAATTGTCGGGGCAATGCCCACGGTTACGAAAGTGTGCGATGATCCTGCGCAGATCAGTGTGGGATATTTCGACAGCACTACAAATCTGGAAGATCCGGAGTTGGATGCTTTTCCGTATTATGAAAACGGTTTTGCCCCGGTTAACATTTATTATACGGAAAGCGGAGAAAAGACGAGTGCGTATCCTGTGTACGTCGACGTTACGGTAGCTCCCGTAAACGAGCCCGACTTTGCATATTATACAGGCAGCGATTTATCCACCCGAAACCAGGTAAAATTTTCCGACCTTACGACCGAAATCGAAGACGGCGTATATTCCGAAGAATTGAAACCCGTTCAGGACAGCGATCTGAAATTCCGCTACGATGCTGAAAGCGGATACCGTCCCCTCGAACAGAAGTTTGTGCTCGGCGGATCCGATGTAAACTGGCGTTTTGATCCGGAAATCATGGCAGTATCGGTGCAGGAGCCGGAGGGGGCTGAGCCTGCTTCGATAACGACGTCCGAAAGTACGGCAGAAATCACTTTCGTCGATTCCGGAACATATGTGATCACCGTATCTTTGACCGAACAGGGATATTATTGGGTTTCCGGTTACTCCCAGCAGTTCGATAAAGATACCGCAACGTATACCGTTGTTGTCGATAAAGCCAAACACGGAGATTATTCGGCCGATGAATTCGGCGTTCTGCTCGACGAGAGCGCAAAAACAGAACTTGATAACGGTGAAGAAGAAGCCGGGTGGACATACAATACCCAGAATGCAGGCGAAAATCTTTCCGCCTTTGGCAATTTCGAAAACGCCGAAGTTACCTATATATATGGCGGTAACGAAAACGGAGCTTCCGGGGCATATAGCCGGACCACGGTACATGCGGCGGACGAAACGCCGTCCGTGCCGCAAAACGCCGGTTCGTACACGGTAACCGTATCATTTGCGGAATCGGCCAATTTTTATGCCTCGCAGGCGTCGCAGGAGCTCTCCTTCTATATCGGCAAAGAAGAACTTACCCCCGCAACGACGGGCGGGCAGGGCACGTATGTCGGCGATCTCGGCGTCATCGATTCGCAGACGTATACCGGATCTCAGCTCACCGCGAAAAAACCCGCGCAGGATGCGGGGAAGCCGTATGACGTCGTCCAGAGCGGCTCTTCGCAGATCGATGCCGATCCGAACGGATACACCGTCTCTCTGAACATTTCGCAGCAATACAATTACCGCTGGGCGGAACCCGACGCATCCGCATCGGGCAAATTCGACAATTCGGAAGCCTTCGCATCCAAACAAGCGGCATTCGAAATCACCCCGGCGTCCGTTCAAAAACCTTCCCTTTCCCTCAACGATCAGAACCGCACCTATACGGGCAGCCGCCTTTCCGCCGCCTTCGTCTTCGGGTCGGAGATCGGAGGATCGTTCAGCGTCGCGCAGGTTTTCGGCGATTCCTTTGCGGATCCCCTGATTGAAGCCGCCCGCCCGAGCGGCTTCTCGGGCGCTGTTCCCGCCGGTACCTACGGCATATCGGGCAGCGGGAACGCATATACGGCATACGCGCTCCATGCGGGCACGTATACTTTTACCGTGTCCCTCAACAATCCTGAAGGATATCAGAACTTTGTCTGGGAAGGCGGCGGCCATGCCGAGTACACGTTTGACTGGGAGATCGCACGCGCGTCCGACCAGACGCTGACGACGTTCGAAGTGGACGGCGGCGGCTGGACGTTCGGCGCCTCGAATCTCGCCGACTCCTTGACGGCCGTTTTGAAATATGCAAAGGATGCGGACGGCGACGACATCGGAACTGTCCCCGGCGAAGAGGGTTGCGGCGTAACGTATACATACGAATACCGCGCTTTCGGCGCGGACGAATCGGCATGGGAAAAATACGATGAGGTCCCGGGTGCCGAGTCTCCCGCAGGACATTACCGCATCACCGCTGTCGTAAAAGAGACGGCAGACTTCGAGGCTTCGCAGTCGCAGCCGCTCACCTTTACGATCGCCCGCCAAGGCATTCAGATCGACGGCGGCGACGTTTCGGTATTCAACGACAATACCGAATATACCGGCGAAAATATTCTCGTCGTACTGTCTTCCGACGAACAGTATGCCTCCTATTACGATGTGGAAGTGCGCTATCAGGGCGCCGTGGTAACGGCGGGCACGCCGCGCGCCGTGGTCAATGCCGCTGTTTATGATGTCGTGGTAACCCCCAAATCCGATTATTCCTGGGCGGACGGAACGACGCAGTCGGTAACCCTTTCGTGGACGGTTTCCCCGAAGGCTGTTTCCGTGCCCGAATTGCAGCTCGACGGTTCCAACAATACCTATACCGCGCAGCAGCTTACCGCGGCGATCCAATTCAACGGCCTCACGGTAGGGAAAGGCGCCAAGGACGCGATCGCTTCCGTGGCAAAGGGTACGGCAGACCGTCCGGCTGGTTGGAGCGGCGAGGGTTGGACGCCCGCCGATTGGGGGGTCAATGCGGATTCCGAAAGCGTCTATGCGACGAGCGCGGGCGAATATACTTTTATCCTCTCGCTCAACAATCCCGAAGGCTTTACCAACTATATATGGAACGATCCGACGGGCGGCAGCGGAACGCGCGAACTTGCGTGGACGATCGCGCGCGCTCAAGACGAGATCCTGTCCTTTGCCGTAAACGGCTGGATCTACGATAACGATACGGGCTTTGAAGGCTCATATAACATTTTGCAGAAATTCGAAGACGGCCGCGTCAGCTTCCGTTATTATAAATGGAACGGAAATTCATGGCAGGAAGTTTCCGTGCCGACGGCGGCATCGGATGCGGGCACCTATCGCGCCGTGGCTGTCGCGGAAGAAACGGCAAACTATACCGCCTCCACGGCATACGGGGCGGAGGCTTCCGCCCCCGCGGTCGCCGAATTTGTGATCGCCAAAAAACAGCTCGCGATCCCCGAGCTCCCTGCGGGCGATTACTATTATACCGGTTCCGAACAGCATATCGCGCTCAAAAACTTCAATGTCTCTGCCGACGGCAGCAAAACCCCGTCGCAGTCCGTCGTCGTGATAGCGTCCGTAAGCGGTTCTCCTACCGGTTTCGATGCGGAAGCAGGCACGGTAACGGCGATAAACGCCGCGGAATATACCATCACTCTGCGCCTTGCCAATACCGTAAATTACGAATGGCAGGGCGGCGAAACCGCCGATGAAACGCTGTCCTGGAAAATTTCTCCGCGCGGCATCGACCGTCCCTCATTCGACGGCGAAGCACAGTATAATACCGTCTTTAACGAAGCGGTGCAAAGCTATACTCTTTCCGATTTCGGCACGGGCGATACGAAGGGGGTAAACGGCGGCAGCGGCATGTATCCGAATGCCTTGAAAGTCGAGCAGGCTTCCGCAAGCGACGAATTTTACGAACCTGTCGGCGGCGCCGAATTGAGCGTTTATAATGCGGGTACGTATATCGTCGAGATCTCGCTTGCCTCTACGCAGAATTACAGCTGGATCGGCGAAGGCCCCTCCGTGATCACCCTCACTTGGACGGTGGGCAAAGCGCAGATCACCCGCCCGTCCTTCGGCGGAAAACTTATTTATGATCAAACGCGCCTTTCGTACGATCCGCAGACGTATGCCATCGTCGAACAGAGCGTGTCGGTCGACGGTTTTACGACGGCGATTCCCGGCGGCAGCGGTTCGTATGAAAATGCCTGGACCATCGCATACGACGAAATGCGTCTCACCGTTTCGGACGGGGGCACGCTGTCTACCTCCGCCGCCAATGAAGAGGGATATACGATCACGTTCACCCTCAGCGGCGGCAATTATGAATGGGCGACCGAAAACGAAGGTTCCAAAACGGATGAGATCACCCTTATATGGCAGGTGAAAAAGGCGATCGTCTTTATCGATTTGGAAAACGATACGATCAACCAGCGTCAGCTCGAGCGCGACGCGAACGGCGCGCCGAAGTATCCCGAAGCTCTCCTGTCGGGCGGCACGGCGAGTGCCGTACCGGCTCTGTATTCGTTTGTCGAATACCAGATCTTGCAGGACGGCGAGTATGTAAAATTCACCGAAGAGGGAGGAGACGGCATTCCGTCCGAATTCGGCACCTACTATGCCGTGCTCAGCCTCGTCGATCCCGACAATTTCGAATGGAGTTCCGACGAGACCCTCGGCGACCTGGCGGACGTGATCGGCGTGCAGCAGATCAAAGTTTGGTACCGCATCACCGGTACGACCTATCAGAATCAGATCGAGGTCCTGTTCGAAGGCTACACCTTCGGCGACGCCTCGTTTGAGGCTCCCTCCGTACAGGCGCGTTCGGGTTCAGGTTTCGATCTGTCCCTCGTCTATGCCGAGGGCGTAGAGGTAACGTACGGCTATTTCACCTCCGAAGAGACCTCCGATTGGGGGAACGCTTTCGGCAGCACCACCTATACCGTTTCGAATTGGCAGGGCACCATCGAAAACGTACCCGCGCAGGCGGGCACCTATTGGCTGCGCGTGCAGATCGATGCACCCGCAAACAATTCGTACGCATCGGCGAACATCGTTTCCGAACCTTTCGTAGTGCAGGCAAAGTCCGTCTCGTCCGAAGACGTGCAGTGGAGCACGTTTGCCCCCGTCTATACGGGCGGTACGTTCGCGTATGATTCCGAGGGCGGCTTCGCCGCTCCCGCAGAGGGCACGTATGCCTCCTTTACGACATATGTATACTCTTACAGCGGCGGGCAGTTCACCGCAGAAGAAAAGACCGCTCGTCTCGTACTCTCGATTGCGGGATATGAGACCCCTTCTTCCGCAGATGCAGAGGCGGACGGGTTCAAAAACGCGGGTAAGTACACCTTCTCCGTGCAGCTCCCGCAAGACGATGCGGATCATTCCTTCCTCGCCGCCAATTATTCTCTGGATGACGGCATCGAGGGCGAATATACCGTCGCGCAGCGGCAGCTCACGTTCGAGATCGATGCGCCGGACGTTGTCTATAACGGCGCGGAACAGCGCGCGGCCGTAACGTATGAAGTCGTCGGCGAAGGGCTCGTTGTGCCCGTAACGGAAGGGGAAACCTATTCCGTCGGATACAGCGGTACGCCCGTGGCGGCGAAAGAGTACACCGTTACGGTCAGAATACTGGATGAAAACTTCGTCTTCTCTGCGTCGAGCGCGCGGGAAGAGACCTATACGATCGAAAAGAAAGAACTTCGCCTCACCGTTTCCGCACGGCAGATGTACGGCGATAAGCTCGCCTCGTTCGCCTATACCGAGGCAGGCACGCCCGCCGTCGGCGAATATACCGTTGCGGCCGATCCAGAATACGGCTTTGCCGCGGGAGAGGGTTGGCAGACCCTTTTGCGCGAAGGCGTTGCGTTCGGATTCGTTACTTCCTATACGGACGGCGCGGCGTATAACGGTTCCTACACCGTCGAGCTGGAGTTTACGTCTCGTCCGAACAACTATACGATCGCACTCGCCGAAGGAACGCTTTCCGTCGTGCAGCGCGCGATCGCGGTAACGGTCAAAGAGGGCGCTTACAGCGATTACGGCGCGGCCCCTTCCGTCAACAACTTTGAGGAAGGCGATCTCGCGGGCGACGGCGTGTACGCCGGAGACCTCGTTGCGGAAGCGCAGGGTTTGGCGCAGTACGCAAACGTATTTGCGCTTACTCCTTCCGACGGAGAAACCGCGCTCACCGCGCAGAGCGATGTCGGAACGTACGATATCAGGGCGGCGCGCGTCTCGGAAAATTACAGCATCACCTTCCGGTACGGCAGTTACGAAGGGGAGAATGCATATCTCGCGGCCAACGCCTACGAGATCCGCGCGATCGCGCTCGATTCGAACAGCGCGAACATCGCCGTGGATTGGCTTCCGACCAAGCAGTACGGCGGCGATTCCCGTCCCGTCGCGAGCGGGCTTTCACAGTCGACGGCAGTGAACGGGCAGGAGATCACTTGGCATTTCAACATAGCGGGCGTTACGAGCGGCTGGGTAACCGAGATCCCGACCGTCCTCGATGCCGCCGAATACGAAGTCTCCTATTACGTTACGGCCGCAAACCACACTTCTTACGGCACGGAAGCTCAGCCGAAGACGTATACGGTCGCGATCGACCTGCGCGTCGTAACGATCGACTGGTCCGATAACGATTTCACTTATAGCGGCAAAGATCAGTTCGGTGCCGTTACCGCTTCCTATACCCTGTATGAAGACGGAGAACCCGCAGGAAGTCAGCCCCTTGACGTAACGTTGGGCGGCGAAAAATCCGGCTTCCTCGGCGCCGGGGAAGATTACGCCTTCCGGGCAGACTTCCTCCCGGGCGATACGGGCAGCAAAAACTACACGTTGGAAGGCGCGGAGGATACGACGGCCTGGTTCGATATGCAGAAAAAGGCGGTAACCGTCCGCATCGAAAACCGCACGGACGATTACGGCTCCGAGGAGATCGCCGTGTTCGAAGAGGCGGACGCCTCCTTCACATACGGAGAAGACCTGACCGCGGACGACAATAAATTTTACAGCGGCGACCTCGCGGCCGAGGGCGTATCTTGGAGCACGCTCTTTACCCTGTATACGACGGCAACTTCGCGTTCGGATGTCGTCGAAGGCGGATACCGCATCTATGCCGAAGCGAACGGCGAAAAGGCGGGCAATTACAGCGTCGCCTTTGAGGGGGATGCCGAGCACGGCGGCGGGCCCGCCGGCATACATACCCTGCAGGCGATCGATTTCGGCGGAACCGACCGCACGTTCTCCCGCTACGGGTCTCCCGCCGAGGGGATTTATACGGCGGTATACGACGGCAAAGAGCACAGCGTCGCGTTTGCGCTGCCCTCGTCGACGGCTGTCAACGGGCAGGCGATCACCTGGTATTTCCGCATCGGCGATTCGGGCGAATATACTCCTCTGACCGGCGGCGGCGAAATTTCTCTGACCGTCCGCAACGCGCAGAGTTATATCGTGCAGTTCTACGCCGAAGCGCCCAATCACAACCGCTTCGAGGGCGAGCCGTATACGATCAGGATCGATCCGTATACGGTCAGCGAAATCGAATGGACGCAAAATACTGCGGAAGGGCAGGAGTATTATATCGTCTACGACGGTGCCGAACACAGTTACGGCGGCGGCGCGGAATACGAGATCCGCGTCTCCTATGCGACCGTCGGCACCGACGCGCAGGAAAACGGCGGCCTCGCTTATCTCGATCTTGTCATCGGCGAGTATCGGAATGCGGCAGATCAGCCCGTTTCCTCGGACGTGATGAAGAATGCGGGCGCATATACCTTTGCGGCCTCTCTTCCCGCCTCCGTTTCCAACTATGTTCTGAGCGCAGATCTCGAAGAAGAGCTCGCGCGCAGGTATGTGATCGCGCAGAAGTCCCTTTCCGTCGCCGCAGACGCAAAAGAGATCACCTACGGAGACGAACTCTCCGCCGTAAACTTCACCTACAGCTACTCCGGTTTTGTTCCTTCGGAAGAGGAGTCCCGCGGCGACCTTACGGGCGAGATAGACTATCTCCTCAAAACGCAGGACGGTTCGGCCGATGCCGTTTACAGCGCAGGGGAAACGCCTGCCGGCACGGTATTCGTCCTCGAACCGTATAATATCTCTTCCAACAACTACGCAATTCAATTCGAAAAGACGGGCACGCTCACCGTCGTGCAGTGCGAACTCACCGTGCACATCTATCCGCAGAGCATCACCTTCGGCCAGACGTCGGATATTCCCGATCCCGAAAACGACGAATCCGCTTATACCGTCGCGGAAGGAACGGTGCACGAAGGCGGCAGCATAGCCGAAATTATCCGCATTTATGTTACGGCGTCCGAAAACGGCACGTGGGATACGAGGTTCACGGTCGGGCCGCAGACCGCGCAGGGCGCGTACTATATCCGCGGCGAAAATCTGGACGAAACCAACTACCGCGTAACCTTTAAGGGCTTGGCGGGCAGCGAAGGCGCCTGGGAAGTTACGGGCCTCGACTATGCGGTCTACAGCGTCGGCCAACAGACGGTTACCATCGTCATCGGCGGCGATACGGGCAGCAACGTCGTGTACGACGGCTTCCCCGTTGAAAACACCATTACCGAAATCGGCGCGGCAGGCATTACCGCAGAGGATGTCGCACTCGATTACTTCACGAAGGGTGAAAGCGGCGCATGGACGGTGGAATTTGACGGTATTCCCGTCAACGTGGGCGAATACCTCGTCCGCGCCAGGATTACGAACGATAACTATATCAGCTCTTCGACTTCGTATGCTATGATCACCATTGTCGCAAGAGAGGTGAGCATCGTCTGGAAAGTGGACGGTGTCGTAGCGGCGGATACGCAGTGGGGCGTCTACGACGGAGAAACGCATACCGTTACCGCGGAATATGTCCCCGTCGGCAACGACAATCCCGAGGGCACCACCGTCGTTCCGCTTTCCGTCTTCATGACGAAAGCCCTTTGGGCGGACGGAGAAACCGAGCTCGAAGCGTTCGGGTATGCAGGTTCGTACGCCTTCCGCGCGGAATTTGCGGAACAGGATAACTTGTTGAAAAACTATGTCCTTCCCGAAGAGGATACGAAGGCGTATACGATCGCGCAGAGCCCCATCACCGTTACCATTTACGACGTTTCCCGCACCTACGGGCACGAAAGCTTGGCCAATGTGTCTTCGCTTCTGACCTATTCCGTCAGCGGCAATACGTACGGGGATGAAGAATCGGATATCTTCTCCCTGTCGGCGGAAGTTACGAAAACCAGTCCCGTCGACGAATACGCTATCGTCGGCTCTTTCGACGGTACGGAAAAGGGATACAACTATGCCGTTACTTGGAACGGCCAAAGCGCTGGCATCGGGGAATGGGGCGTGTTTACCGTCTCGCCCGCCACGCTTACGGTCGCGACGAACGCGAACAGCGTCGTATACGGCAATGCCGTAACGGACGGATATTTTACCGTCGGGATTTCCGGCTTCGTCAACGACGAAACGCGCGAAGGGCTCGTACAGAGCGGCGAACTTGACGAAAGCGGGCTCAGCTTCGGCGATTTCGGCGGCTATACCGCAGGCGCCGCGGCAGGCAGTTCCTTCAATGTTCTGCCCGCAGGGCTCTCGGCGAAGAATTACTCTTTCAGCTATGTTGCAGGAAAGCTCACCGTCGTGCAGCGCGAACTCACCGTTCAGATCGGCGAAGTAGCCGCCATGACGTACGGCAGTTCCGACGTCGAAGAGACGTACAACAGCATTGTCGGCAACCCTCTGTCGCACGTTACGCTCTCCAGCGCAAACGGGTCGGGTACCGCCGTATTCGAAGGCGATCGGGTGTTCTCCCTGTCCGTCGTAACGGCGGCGGGCGCCGCTCCGCAGGGCGGGTTCGATGCGTATACTTCGGCGGGAACCTATTATGTGTTCGGCAGCGCCGACGGCGCTGATGCGGCAAACTACGCCGTAACCTTTAAAAACGCGCAGGGCGGAGAAATCGAGGCCGCGGCAGACGGCACGCCGTTCGTCATCGACCGTGCCTCCATCGAGGCGTCAGTCGAAGAAATCGAAGTTACCTATACGGGCGTCGCTTTCGATATTTACGAAACGGCCGAATCCAAAATACGCGTAACGCTCGCAAATGCAGACAAAAACGAGTGGTCGATTACCTTCTATTCGGATGAAGACCGCTTGGTGCCCATCCAATCTCTGCTGAACGTCAGCGATTCCAAAACGGTCTATTTCCGGGTAACGGCGCGCGCCGCAGACAGCGCCGACGTCGTCAACCACGACCCTGCGGAAGGATCGTTCTCGTTCGAGATCGCCAAGGCCGCGCCCGCGATCGCCGATCAATACGGCAACGATTATTCGTACGGCGGGCCTCTGCAGAACTGGACGTACAACGCGTTCGATGAATCGTACGAAAACGGCTATTCGGCCAACAACCCGAACGGCGCGGTTCTCCCCGTGCTCGCCATCGGCGAAAGTTCCGCAACGAATTTCCCCGAAGGCGCGCAGGGCAGCGGCCTCGTGCGGTACGAATTCTATAAAAACTATACGGGTACGGCCGAAACCTCCGGGCAGGACTATATTTACTATTCCGGCGGCGAGTTTGAAGAAGCGATCGCCTCTCTCGGCCACGAAACGGATGCCGGCACATACTGGGTGCGCGTCTGGATGGAAGAGGGCGACAACTATGAAGGCTTCGAAGCCGCGTTCCGCATAACGGTATCCAAATACCGCCTGTCCCTCGGCTGGAAATGGCAGGATGCCGAAGGGAACCCGCAATACTCCTCCGACGTCATCTGGCGCGACCTGAACGGAGACGGGCAGGGCGACGAGATCCGCGTCTATCTTACCGGCTTCGACGGCGAATTGATGACCGTCGCGGCGTTCCCGTCCAACGTCTCCTCCGAAAACCGCAGCCCCGAAGGCGACGGCGATTATCCTTGGGTCGACGTAACCGAAGTGGGCGCGTATACCTTCTCGCTGGAGATCAGAACGGAGCACTGGAACAATTACTGCTGGGCGCGCGACACCGCTTCGCGCACCATTCAATGGACGTTCAGCGTTTCCACGGCAAGGAATACGATCACGTCGCTGCAATTGCAGATCAACGGCGGCGGCTGGATCGATATCCTCGGCAAAGACACTTCCGAAAACCCGCAGATCGTGTACGGCGATTCCTGGCGCGCGCAGGCGGCCGACCTTTCCGGCTCCCTCAACGTGCAGGTCAGCTTTGCCGCGGGTAAGGAGAGCGAATCGCCGGAAAATCTTTCCTACAGCATGAGCGTCCCGTCCGATGCCGGAGGTTACTGGATCTACGTCATCGCTTTCGGTACGGGAGATTACGGCGTGGCCACCGCCTACGAATACGTTGAAATATCCACGTTTGAAGACAACGAACTTGAAACGGACTATTCGCGCGGGGATTGGGAATACGGCTCTTCCGCCGCTGCGGAAACGCGTCCGAGCGCCGTTTACGGCACGGTCGTTCTCACCTATTATACGCAGGCGGACGGAAGCGACGCTTCCCGCTATACCGGCAATTTCGACGAGCACACCCCCGCGGGAACCTACTACGTGTATGCGGAAGTGCGGCAGGTCTTAAACGCCAACGGCACATACAATTATAATTCCATTCCGAAGATGTACGTGGGCGAATTTACCGTCGAACGGCAGGGCGTTGCCGTCGTTACGCTGGGCGATACCGGCTCTGCGATGTCCGATGCGGCGGTATTCAACAATTCCGTGCAGACGGTTGCGCTCACCGGTTTCAAGCCGCAGCTCATGAGCATCACGGGCAGTACGGGCGGCGGCGTCCTTTCGCCGACGGCGGACGGAGGCAGAACTCTTTCGGCTTCCGAAGCGAACACGTATACGGTTACCGTCGAGCTCGTCTCGGCCAACTATAAATGGGTCAACGCAGAAGGCGCGGATTACAATTCCGGCGAACTGTATCTCGAACTTTTCTGGACGATCAATCCGGCAACCGTAACGCCGGGCGAACTCCCCGCGGCGGAGGGCGGCGTGTATAACGGCAGCCCGTTCGGCGTAACGGAGGACGCGGTTGCGTATGTAGACGGTTCTCCCGTCGATTATGTGGCAAACATCGTCTATACCTACTACGATGCTAAGACGGAAACGCCTCTCGAAGGCGCTCCCTCGGCGGCGGGCACTTACATGGTCGTCGCCCGCGCGGCCGCTACGAACAATTACGATAACGGCTCGGGCGAAGATATCGTCTGGCAGGCGGTCAAATTTGTTATCGATGCCGCGGATATCGAATATTCGGTCAAGGGGTACGAAGGCGTATACGACGGCGCCGCGCACAATTTTGCGCTTCGCTCCGCGTCCGCGGTCGACGGCTCCGAGATCACTTGGGAATACGGCACGCAAAAGGGCGAATATACCTCCACCATGCCTTCCTTTACCGATCACGGCACGCATGTGTTCTTCGTGCGCCTCACCGCCGAAAATCATAAAGAGGCCGTCGTCGAAGTCGCCGTAACCATCGCACAGCGCGAGGTCGAGATCGTCTGGTCAAACAACGGCGGCTCCTATACCTACGGCTATACCAACCAATGGTACACCGCACAGGCGTACTATCTGCCGTACAGCAACGGCTCCCGTCTGGAAGATACCGAAGAAAACCGCGTGTATCTCTCCGTTACGGACGGCGGCGAATTCAAGGATTACGCGGAGGGCGGCTATACGTTTGAAGCGGACTTTGCGGAAGGGGACAATACGGCGGGCAACTATCGGCTTCCCGCGGTCGCCTCGCAGACCTATTCCGTAGCCAAGGCCGCGATCACGGTCGCCGTCGATGCCGCGGGCCATACGTACGGAGAAGGGATGTCCGAACTCACCTATACGGTCAGCGGCGCCACCTACGGCGAAGAAAAGCCCGTGTTTACCCTCGATGTAAAGGGCTGCGGCAAAGAGAGCAGCGCCGGCACGTACGATATCGTGTATTCTCTCGGCGCGGCAGGCGGCAATTATGCGGTCTCCTTTGTCGGCTACGACGGCGCGTCGGAGGGCGAAAAGGTCGGCGAATACGTCGTATCCCCCCGTGCCCTCACCGTAGAGATTTCATTTGAAGGCGAGCTCGTTTACGGCGGGCAATGGGAGGTCTCGGTCGAATTCGGCAACGCCGCGTTCGGGCAGGAAGATCAGATCAGGTACAGCCTGGCTTATACGGGAACTGCCAACAGCGGCGAACCGTTCGGCGTCCCGGCCGAAGCCGGCTCCTACAGGGTAACCGTGTCCCTCGACGATTCCGATGCGGTTACGAAGAATTATATCCTTTCGGGTATAACCTACCGCGATTACACCGTGTCCAGACAGCAGGTCGAAATCCCGACGGCCGCACAGGGCCTCGTATTCAATAACGAATTGCAGAACTGGGGCGTCGTCATCGAAGAGGATGCGCTCTATACCCTGGAAGACGGCGGCATGACCGAAGCGAAGGATGCAGGCAGTTACAGCGCCGTGCTCAGGCTCAAAGACGCAGACAATACCGTATGGGTATCCGGCACGGCCACGGTATCCGGCGAAACGTGCACGGTCGGGTGGAGCATCGCCAAGGCGCAGTTCGATGAAGATTATACCGTAACGCAGCCTTCCGCGGCAGATAAAACATACGACGGTTCCGCGGCGGAAATCCAAAGCTACGCGGTCGTCGAATTTGTCGGCGGCAGCGTGCTCGAAGACGAAACGCAGTCGGTCATCCGCTATTCGTTCAGGAACGTACTGCAGGAAGATATCCCGTCCAACTATATTCTGACCGCGCCGACGGATGCGGGCACCTATGTGGTCCGCGCGTGGGTCGCCGAAACGTCGAATTATTCGGAAGGCTGGTCGGATGCGTTTGAATTTACGATCGGCAGGGCGGAATACGATATGAGCGCCGTAACGTTCGGCGCAGATGAAACGCGCGTCGAATATGACGGCTCCGCGCATATCCTTTCCGTCAGCGCAGAAGAACTGCTGCTGGTCGAAGGGCGCGATCATTCCCGTCCCGCCGTCTCCGGCTATACTTATTCGAAAGTAACGGAAGGCGAAAGCGAATCGGTCTCGGCCGATCAGCTCGTCGATGCGGGCAGGTACGAGATCACCGTTACGTTTGCCGCCGGCAGCGGCAACTACCTCGCTCCGGCAGAAATGACGGCGGTGCTGGTGGTCCAACCGAAAGTGCTCGACGGGTCGCTCGTCTGGGCAGAAAACAGCTTTACGTATAACGGAAGGGAGCAAAACGCCGGCGTGTACGCCGAATACGAATCGGTCGAAGGCGGCATGATCCGCATAAGCGCGGTCTGCGCCGAAAAATTCAAAGATTATAAGGAAAGCGGGTACGAGTTTACGGTAAATGCGTTTACGAGCACAGACGGCAACTATATCCTCAACGCGTCCGAAACGCGCACTTACGATATTTCCAAGGCAGGGCTCACGGTTTCGGTAAGTTCCGAAGGGCACGTGTACGGCGCGGATGCGCTGGGCGCGGTCAGCTCCAAGATCGTCGAAGGGACGAATTACGACGGTTCGGATGTCTTCACCCTCGAAACGGAAGCCGACTTGCAAAGCCCCGCGGGCACATACGCCGTCGTCTATACGCTCGGCAGCCGTGCAGGCAACTACGAGCTCGCGTTCGCGGGTTACGAGAACGCCGGCGAGGGCGAAAAGGTGGGCGAATACGTCGTAAGCGCACGGGTGTTCGGCGCAGACAGCGAAGATATTCATATCACCGTGCAGGGGAACCTCTATTACGAAGAGGGCGTCCGCAAACCCGCCGTCGCCGGCTATGTCGGCAGCGAAGGTTTCGGCGATGAGCTCACGTTCACGTATTTCTATACCGGGACTACGACGCGCGGCACCGAATACGGCAGCAGCGACGCGCCGATGGTCGCAGGGGAATACACGGTAACGGTATCCTCTTCCGCCTCGAACTTTATCCTCGAAAACGTAACATACAGCTTCACGATCGCCCGCGCCGTTGTCGCCGATCCGGAAATTTCTTCCAAGGCGTACACGGGGTATGCGCAGTCGGCGGATATCCCGGCTTCGACGCTGTACACGGCGGAGAGCAATATCGGCGGCGTCAATGCGGACGAATACGACGTCGTGCTCGTGCTGACCGATGCATATAACTATCAGTGGAGCGAGCCGGACGAAGCCGGCGGAGCGAAAAAGACGTTCACCTTCCGGATCGTACGGGCAGAAAACGAAGTGTCCGATCCTTCGATGGACGGCTGGACGTACGGCCAGGCGGCCGCAAGCCCCTCTGCGAGCGCAGACTTCGGCGATGTGCTGTACCGCTATTACAGCGAAAGCATGGAACTTCTGAGCGGCAGGCCCGAAAATGCCGGCAGCTATTACGTGCAGGCGTACGTCGAAGGCACAGCCAACTGGTCGGAAGCGTCTTCCGCGGCCGTCCCGTTCACCGTGTCGCGCGCGTCGCTCAGCCTCGCGCTTTCCGTCGGCGGTTGGACGTACGGCGAAGATCCGAACGGCTATGTGCTTTCGGGCAATCTCGGAGAGGGCGCCGTTACCCTCCTGTACGAGGGCGAAACGAACGGCGGCGAACAATACAGCGGCGCGTCCGCTCCCGAAGAGGCGGGCAGCTACACGCTCACGGCAACCGTCGCGCAAACGCAGAACTATCTGGGCGGAACGGCCGAAGCGGCCTTTACCGTAGCCCGTGCGCAGCTCGCGCCGAGCCTTGCGATCGACGGCTGGACGTACGGCGAAGAGGCGAATGAATTTGTCCTTTCGGCGGTCGGCGTCTCCGCGGATGCGCTCGAAGAGTATATCGCGGGCGTCCGCTATTACAACGATTCTTACGATGCGTCGTCCGCTCCCGAAAACGCGGGCTACTACCGCCTTATCGTTCAGATCGGGCAGTCGCCGAACTACACGGCAGGGTATGCGACCGCCACGTTTACGATCGCCAAGGCGGCGGGCGCACCCGTTCTTTCGCTGGAAGGCTGGACGTACGGCGACGAAGCGAATCTCCCGCAGGTCAGCGGCTCGCACGGCGGATTGATCACGTATCGGTATACCGGCACCGCAAACAGCGGAGACGGATGGGACAGCGCTTCCGCTCCCACGGCGGCGGGCACATACAAGCTTACCGTAACCGTCGGCGAAACGCAGAACTATACGGCCGGCACCGCAGAAGTCTCCTTCACCGTCGCGCGCAGACTGGTCGCCGCGCCCACGCTCGGAAATACCGGGCTGCAGAGCATCGTAACGGATGCCGAAGACGGAATGCAAACTTTAGCTCTTACGGGATATGACGCGAACGTCATGGGCGTTTCCGGCACCGATACGGTCGCAGGATTCATCGTCGATGCCGAAGGGAACGTGCTCGTCCTCGCGCCCGATTTCGGAACATATTCCGTAACGGTATTCTTAAAAGATACGAACAATTATCAATGGAGCGGCGCCGAAGCGGGTGCCGAAACGGCGAATCTCGTCCTCACCTGGACTCTCGAAGAGACGGTGCAGTCCATCCTCTGGCTCGTGTTCACGCTTTCGGGCGTGGTTGTCGTCGAACTGATCCTGCTTGCCGTCGCGCTTGTCAAAGGCAAAAAGAACGGCGGCTCCGGCGGCCCCGAAGAGGGCGAAGGCGGCGCGCCGGACGGCTCCGGGCCCGACTCCGGCAATGCAGCCGCGGGCGGGCAGGGGCAAACGGTAAACACGTATTCCTTCGCTCCGCTCGGCTTGCTGCTGTTTGCGGCGCCGCTGGGCGAAGTGGCGGCGTGCATAGCGCTGGGCGTTGCGGTCGTCGGGTTGGCGGTCGCGGACGGCGTGCTGTTCGCGCGTCTCCGCAAAAAGGGCGAAGCGGAACAGCCGGAAGTACAGCCGGCCGCGGAAGAGCCCGAACCTTCGTACCTGCCCGTTTCGGCAGAACTGTATGCGCTGGAAATTTTGCCGGCGCCCGCCGAAGAAAAGGCTCCCGAGCCTGTCGTTCCCGAAGAATCTCCTTCCGCGGAACTCGCTTCCGCCGAAGACGAGGACGCCGACGAAATGCTCGCATTCGACGGCAAAGTATTCGTGCGCTACGATTACAGTTTCCGTGCAAAGCTCATCCGCTCGACCGCGGAAGTGCAGGAAAGGTACGGTTCCATTGCCGACGACTTTGTTTCCTATCAAAAGGTCAAAAGCGCCGAAAGCTGGAAAAAAGTGCGCTTCTATAAGGGCAGAACGCCGCTGGCGCAGGCTCTGTTTAAGGGCCGCACGCTGTGCATCGCGTTCGCGCTCGATCCGAAAGAGTACGAAAACACCAAGTACCGCGGCGAAGACATGTCCGAATTCAAGCGGTTCGAAAAGACGCCGATGCTTCTGCGCATCACCTCCGACCGCCGCGCGCGTTACGCGAAGTACCTGTTCGCGCAGCTGGCAGAGCGGTACGGGCTGGAAAAGGGCGAAACGGTCGCAACGGAGCATCTGCTTCCGTCCGAAACGGTGCAGCAGCTCATCGACCGCAAGCTGATTAAAGTGCTTTCCAGCGGCGAGATCGGCGAAGGCGTTCAGGCAGAGCCGGCAGACGTGTTGCGCGTGATCCAAGAAAACATCTCCTTCTCCGCGGCAGAATCCGCCGCCGAAAGCGCCGAAGAACCGCCCGCTCCGCCCGTCGCCGAAGAGCTCGCCTCCGCCGCGGAAATTGCGGAAGAGGAAGAGTTTGACGAAGATGACGATGCCGACATCGCCGACCTGTTCGACGAGTCGGAAGAATCGGAAGGGGCAGACGGCGCCGCGATCCTTGCAGGCTTCGACGGCAGCAAGATCCTTATCCGTTACAACTACAGTTTCCGCGCAAAGCTTATCCAGGCCCCGGCCGAAGTGCAGTCGCGCTACGGCGAGATCATGGACGAGATCCGTGCATACGACGGGGTCAAAACGAATATCAGCTGGAAGCAGGTGCGCGTATATAAAGGCCGGCAGACGCTTGCCGTCATACTGTTCAAGGGCCGCAAATTGTGCGTGGCGTTCGGCCTCGATCCCAAAGAATACGAAAACACAAAATACCGCGGCGCCGATCTTTCCGCAGTCAAGCGCTATCAGAAGACGCCTCTTCTGATGAAGCTCTCTTCGCCGCGCAAAGTGCGCTATGCAAAACACCTGCTGTCCGACCTGTTCGAACGCTACGGCATCGAAAAAGGGGAAGCGGAGCATACCGAATTCGGCTTGGCGTACCGCACCGCCGAACAGCTCGTGTCCGAAGGACTGGTCAAAGTTCTTTCCAGCGAGGCTCTCTCCGAAGGGGCAGAAACGGAGCAGGCGGATATCGCGATGCTCATCCGCGAGCGGATCACCCTTTCCGAAGCGCAGACCGCGCTGACGGACGAGGCCGCCGCGGCCATGATCGAGGAAGAGACACCCCCCGAAGAATCGGCGGAGGAATCGCCCGCGCAGCCTGCCGGGGAAGAGCCTTCCGAAGAGGAAACGGCGGCTCCCGCGGTTGTGCAGCCGGAACGCCGCGCTCCCAAGCGCAGGGAAGAACCCGCCTCCGATACGCGCGGCCGCCGCGGTATCGTCAATGTGGACTCCCTTTCCCGCGCCTTTGCCGCCGGCGAAACGGTAACGCTGCGGGCGCTCAAAGAAAAGAAGATCATCTCGCCGAAGGCCAAGAGCTATAAAGTTCTCGCGCGCGGCGTTCTCGACAAACCTCTTGTCGTCGAGGCGAACGATTTCTCCCTCGACGCAGTAAAAATGATCGTGCTGACAGGCGGCAAAGCGATCAAGATCCATCCGTAAAGCAGAAGCAGGGGCGCGGTTTACCGCGCCCCTGTCTTGCGATCGCAGCATTCGCGCCGCCTGCGGCCGCGATTTGTTGACAAGCCGTCGGCGATTATGTTATAATCGGCGGTAGAATTTAAACGGAGTAAAAGTATGTTCAAAGCGGATGATTACAGGCTGCGCGCCAAAGCGCTGTCCGATACCTTACAGGAAACGAAAGACGCGCTCGACATCGATCAGCTGGGCGAAAAGGTCGCCGCCCTCAAAGCGGAGCAGGAAAAGCCGGAAGTCTGGCAGGATCTCGAACGCTCCACCAAGCTCGGCCGCGAGATCGCCGCGGCGGAAAGCAAGATCGGTGCCTATGAGAAGGGCAAAAAGGCGCTCGACGAAGTTTTCGAAGTCATCGACCTCATCGAAGAGACGGGCGAGGAAGATCTCGTCCCCGAATTGGATAAACTGCTGGAAACGGCGGAATCGGACTTGGAAGACATGCGTATCCGCGCCCTTCTGCGCGGCAAGTACGACGGGAACAACGCCCTGCTCACCCTGCATTCGGGCGCGGGCGGCACCGAAAGCTGCGACTGGGTGTCCATGCTGTACCGCATGTATACCCGCTATGCCGAGCGCAGCGGTTTCAAAGTTACCGAGCTCGACCGCCTCGACGGCGACGAAGCGGGCATCAAGAGCGTCGACTTCAAAATCGAAGGGGAAAACGCCTACGGGTATCTCAAAGCGGAAAAGGGGGTGCACCGCCTCGTCCGCATCTCCCCGTTCGATGCGAACAAACGCCGCCATACCTCCTTCGCTTCGCTGGAGGTCATGCCCGAAATCGACGACGACGGCGACGTCGAGATCCGAAGCGAGGATCTGAAAGTTACCACCTTCCGTTCCTCCGGCGCGGGCGGCCAGCACATCAATAAGACGGAATCGGCCATCCGCATCCAGCACATTCCCACGGGCATCGTCGTTTCCTGCCAGAACGAGCGTTCGCAGATCCAGAACCGCGAAATGGCGATGAAGATGCTGCGCTC
>CALVXE010000006.1 GCA_944368795.1 uncultured Clostridia bacterium
TGCGCACCTCGTCCTCTTCCGCGCCCAGCATGACGGCGATCTTCGCCGCGTCCGCGCGCGAAAACTCCGCTTCGGCTACGTGATCCGGAGGATTGTCTCCCCCGCCGTCATCCGGACCGCCCGCCTGGCCGCACGCGGCCAGGCCGCCGACTCCGAGGCACATCACCGCCGCCAATAACAATGAAAGTATCCTCTTTTTTCGAAAATTTTTCTTCATGCTTTTCCCTCTCTCAATAATCGTTCAAATTAAAATGCACATAAACGGCATCCTCGTCCGGGAACTCCGCTTTCAGAAGATAGTGGTCGTACTTGCGGGGCACGATAAACGTTACCCTGCCGTCTTTCCCCTCTTCGCGGTACTGTCCCATATAATCCAGCCCGTCCGGCAATACCGACTCGTATTCGGCGTTTTCGACGTCGCAGACGGAAAAATTCGTATGCGCCACCGTCTTGATCTCGTACGGATAGTCGACGAACACCTTGATCGTCTTCGTGGGGTTATCCTCGTTCGGGCTGGGATTCACCGTAACGACGGTGATCTCAAACGTGATCCCCCCGGCCGTAAAGGGCTGATCGGCGGGCAGGGCGCTCGAAAACAGCGGATTCTCCGCCAAAAGCTCCTCTTCCGTCTTCTCTGCGGGGGGAAGAGGCGTAATATCCTCATTATTGTTTCCGCCCCCGTTCGTATCGCCGTTATTCGCCCCGTCGTCCGTACCGCCCGCAGCTCCGCCGCACGCAGCCAACGCGAACAATAAAAGCATGCCGAGCAATAAAGCCGCTATTTTTTTTACCATTGCGCACTCCCCGTTTCGGAAAAGGGGCGGCATTGCACCGCCCCTGTCCGCACGTTTTTATTATTCGGCGATCGCCGTTACAAAGTTGTCGATATAGATAATAACGCCGACGCCTCCGGCAAACCCTTCGTCGTTGAACTTCAGGCGCAGTTTCACCTGTTTGCCCTCATAGCTTATGCCGCTGAGCTCTTTCACCTCGCTGAGGTTGACGGAAAGCTTCGTTGCGTCCGGATAGCCGTTTTCGCCATTCACGACCGTCTTTTCCAGGATCGTGTATTCCGTTCCGTCGATCTCGATGGTCATCGTAACCGAACCGCCCTGCGGCTGCTCATTGTAAAAGCCCGGCGCGCTCGCATCGAAGCTGATCACGATGTTTTTCGAATCGAGCAGCGTGTATTCCTTCAACGCCACGGCCTCGAAGGTATCGTCGACGTTTCCGAAGTTATTGCAGTCTACCATCATACGTTGGTTATCCCATCTAAGTCCGTTGCCTTCATACCCGCTCTTGCTTTCGAGCGTCCAGTCTTCCAAACCGGATGTAAATGTATTGTTGTACGGGTCGGTATCGCTCTTGCTCGTAACCTTGAAGTCGTCGATATAGGCAATGCCGCCCTCGCCCGTAACTTCGATGGTGAGTTTGACGCTCTGCGCGCTCATTACGGGGATCTCGCTGTCCGATTCGACCCATTCAAAGGTCTGCATATCCGTTGAAGCGACGTCGCTGACCGTCTTCAGCGTGTACGACTGTCCGCCGTATTCTGCTTTGAGCGCGATCGAAACGGGCTTCGCGGCGTCTGCCGCCTTATACGTGAAGGAGATCACCTGCGACCAGTTGTCTGCGATCGTGGGCATCGTAATGGTCTTGCTCATCGAGCCTGCGGCCGTGATCTTCGCCATCGCGTTTTCCCAAACGGCGTTCTGTGCGCCCGCCGCCCAGTCTTCGAGCGACCCTGCAAACGTGTTGTAATACGGGTCGATCACCGGCGCCGCCACTTTGAATTCGCACACGTACGCCGCTTCGCCGATACCGCTGTTCGCCTTGCTGTCTCTCTGCATCACCAGGATCATGCCGTTCGCGCCGCCCTTTCCGTCGACGACCGCGTTGAAGATCCTCTCTTCGCTCTTGGAAATGGTCGTAAATCCATTGGAAAGTTCGTATACCTTGCCGTCGACTACCAGGATGACGTTGATCGCCGTTCCCGTATTCGAAGAGGCCATTTTCAGCGAAATTTCCGCACTGCTCATCTCCTGCGGGATCGTGAACGCCTTGTAAATATTGATGTTGATGTTGTCGTCGTAGAATCCCGTCCAGCCGTCGCTGCCGTCCAGCATCAGTCTGCCGTTGTCGACCTTGACCGCCGCGTTCTTGGCAAACGTTGCGGATACCCAGTCTTCCATGGTCGCGAAATTCACGTCGTGCAGCTTGTCGCCGCCGCTGGTCGCGTCCGTAATCGCCGCCGCCTGCGTAACGACGTTGGAAATGATCACGCCGTTGGTCGTATTGTCGAGCACTTCGACGCGGATCTTCGCCTCTTTTCCGCCGTATTCGCTGCGGCTGAAGTAGTTGGTAACGGGTATCACGATGTTCGAAACGCCGTCCGCCTTCTTCACGCTCAGGCGGTCGAACACGGTCTTGGTTACGCCGCCGATCTCCATTTCCACTTTGATCGCCGTGTCTTCCTGCTGTTTGAGATAATCGAAGCTTACCTGCAGATTGTCTTCGTCGGGCATGGTGTACGTCTTTTCCGCGACGCCGTTGATCTGCAAGCCGTTAAAGGTGCCCAGCGCCCCGCCGACGCTCAGCGTAACGCGGGTGATCGATCCGCTCTTCTGCGTCCAGTCTTCCGTGCCGGCGCCGTTGAGGAACTTGTTGTCCAGCGGGTCGAACGGGACCTTGTATTCGAGGCTCGGGTCTCTGTTGTCGGGCGACGTAACGTCCTCATGCGGTACATATTTGGTGATCATGTCGATCATCTGGTCGGGAGATATGATCTCGATATCCGGATTCTTGCGCAGCTCCTCCACGACGTATTCGACGTCCTGATAGGTATGCGTCCAAGGATGGAGATTGATGTAGGTATAGCCTTCGATGCGGGTATAATCTCTCCAATACGTTCCGATGCGCGCCACGACTTCGCCGGGCTCTTCCTGCCACAGAGATTCTTTGGGAGCAATGAACGGTTTGCCGTTATCCGACCATACGACCGCGCCGTTGCCGCCCTTATACTTATTGCCGTTGAGAACGAAGCCGCCTTTCAGGTTGGAAGCAGAAGCATAGTTGTTCGCGACTTCTTTGCTGAGGATAACTTCCTGTCCGTGGTCGAGAATGCTCACCGTATGCAGATCCGCTTTGCCGAGGAAGGTGTCGAATTTTTCAAAGAAGTCTTCGCGGTACTGTTCGGGGTACATGCTCGGGTACAGGTAGCCGTGCCCGGATACGGGCGCGATGAAGTAATCGTAGTCGTTGGAATTGCGGTATACGTTGCGAAGCAGCGCCGGGAAGATCTCCGCCAGAATCGGCGAGATCGACCAGCCCATCGCAAATTCTCCCTCGCCTCGGTCGGGCGAACCGAAGTCGGTAAGCGACTGCACGAATTCCGTCTGCCACGTCGTAATGTTGTCGCCGTCGCTGCGGCCGATCGCTACGTAATGTTTGCCCTCTTCGGGCTTGATCTCTTCAAACTGATTTTTCTGTTTGATCGGGTCTTGCTGGAACACGTCCGCGCAGGTTACCGAAAGGTTAAAGCTGAAGTCGGAAGGGATGGAGAACTGTCCCGCTTCCGAAGCATAGCTGATGTGGTCCGCTTCGTCGCCGGGTCCCCAGCCGAGGATCGGCTTGTTCGACTTCGCCCAGGAATGCACTTCGTGGCGGTAATTCGCGGCCGTCTGCCCCTGACCGTCGTCGTAGAACGTAAAGAATTTATTCGCGATCGCATAGTCGCGCAGGCCCACCATCGGGAGGCCGTAGTCCTTGTTTTCCATCGGGCGCTGCTGGATCAGGATCGAATTGTCGAATTCGTCCTTGTACTCGTCGAATACGTCCTGGTCGTCCATCTCCGTCGCGTCCATCTTTTCGGTCAGGCCCCATTCCGTTTCCGCCGTCTCTTTCAGCGATTTTTCCACGGGGATCCAGCCCTTGATTGCGCACAGGTTGATCGCGGCCGTAAGCGAGCGCGAATCGTCGATACCGACCAGCGGGTCGTAATCGACGCTGTATGTAATAAAGCCCGCGTTTTCACCCGCAAAATCTTTATAATACTCGATCGACTCTTCAAACGTCAGCTCTTCGGTCGTAATGCCATAGTTGTCGACCATATCCTGCAGCCAGTAATTGTTGGGGAACTGCCCGTCTTTTTCCAGCTTGTAATTGAGGTAAGCGTTCACTTCCTCCTGGTTCGCAAGGCCCTGAATGCCGCTCAGCGTCAGCAGGAGCAGGCGCTGCTCGTTGCCCACTTCCACGTCCCCGCCCATGACGACGAGCTTTTTCTCCGCGTTCATCTTGGGGATCGGGAAATAGATGCCGCCGCCCTCTACAGGTTCCTCGGGTTCGTCCGGATCGTCCGGATCGTCGGGGTCATCGGGATCGTCCGGATCGTCCGGATTATCCGTACCTCCGCCATCGGGCGGGGGCGTTTCATTGCCGCCGCATGCGACCATGCCGAATACGGAAAGCGACATGATCAGTGCCAGTAAGAGAAGTATGATTCTCTTGGTTAGGGTTTTCATTTTTTCCTCCTCGTAATATTATTTTAAGCCGGAAACAGAGGCGCTTTCGATGAAGTTCTTTTGGAAGATCAAATACATCGCCACTACCGGCACAAGGGCAAGGATCAAACCTGCAGCCATCAATATCTGGTCTCTGCTCGTGCCGAACATGGGCGAAAATACCTTCAGTTTCAGCTGCAAGGTAAAGTTTTCGCTGCTTCGGAGCACGATCATCGGCCACAGATAATCGTTCCATGTTGCCGTAAAAGTCAGAATGCAATAGGTCGCCACGATGGGCAGAGACAAGGGCAGAACGATCAAAAATATTCTGCGTATCTCGCCCGCGCCGTCGATCTCCGCCGCTTCCAGAACGGAATCGGGGATGGTGTTCATAAACTGCCGCACCAAAAAGATACCGAAGATGTTCACGATACCGGGCAGGATCAGCGCCGTCAGGTTATCGAGCATGCGGAACTTGATCATCAGGATGTAGTTCGGCACCATCAGGATCTCGCCGGGGACCATCATCGTCGCGATCAGCATAATGAACACGACCTTTTTGCCGTAAAAGTCCTTTTTGCCCAACACATATCCCATGATCAGAACGACGCACAGGCTCAATGCCGTAAAACATACCGCCGTAATGATCGTGTTTTTGAATCCGTTGCCGAAATCGGCAAGTTTAAACGCTTCGGCATAGTTGGAAAAATTGAAGCTCTGCGGCCACAGCTCGATCACGCCCGGCCGCGCGGTAAAGCTGAACGGCTGCAGCGAATACACGAGCTGCAAATAGAAAGGAAACACCTGCGCAAACGCGAACAATACGAGTATGAACACCGTAAACACGTTCACAGCGATCAGCGAAGCGCTTCGCTTGGAACGGATCTTGCTCTTTTTCGCCACAGCATTATTCATACGTCGTTTCCTCCTTCCGATTCGTGATCAGAAGCTGTATAAGGCTCACGACCAAAATGATCGCAAACAGGATGAACGCCGCCGCGGCAGCCCTGCCCATCTGCGTGCCTCCGTCAAACGCCAGCTTGTATATGTACAGCACGCAGGAGTTGGTTGCGCCGTCCGGGCCGCCGTCCGTGATCAGCTGCATCGGCCCCAAAACCTTCAGCCCGTCGATCAGCGAAAGCAGCAAATTCAGCACCAGCGCGTTGCGGATCAGCGGGAAGGTGATGTGCACGAATTTCTCGATGCCCGAATCCGTTTCCAGCTCGCACGCCTCCATGTATTGTTTGGGAATATTCAATATCGCCGAATAGTAGATGAGCATCTTTATGCTGAATCCGAACAAAAACGGCATGATCATCAGCGAAAACAGCGCCGTGCTCTCCTTCTCCAGCCAAGCGACGGGGGCAACGCCGAACGCGCCCAAAAGCATATTCAGAAGGCCGTACTCATCCGTCTGCATCACCTGCTTTGTAACCGACGAACCGATGACCGCCGAAACGAGCGTCGGCCAGAACAGCAGGCCGATAAACAGCTTTTTCCCGTGTTTGAGCTTGCTGATGAGCACGGCCATCAGCAGCCCGAACACGTTGTTCCCCACCATCATCACGAGCGTCCAAACTACCGTATTGGAAAACGCCTGCCAAAAATCGTCGTCTTTCAGAACCTTTTCGTATTGGAAAAGCCCGTAACGCGAAATCTGGTCGATACTGATGCGCAGGTCGGAAAAGCTGAACACGAGCGCCATAATGAGCGGCACGATGAAGAATACGCACCACCAAAGCAGCGGTATCCCCATCAGCGCGTACGCCCTTACCGTCTCTTTCCCCTTTTTCGATAAACGAACAGATACCATTGTCTCTTATCCTTCAAACAGCTCGTCGAGCGTCTCCTGTACTTCTTTGTCCGCCTTTTTCATCGCTTCGTCGATATCGGTGGTCCCCATAACGACTTTCATGTACATGTTCGCGATTTCCGATTCGATCGTCGGGTATTCCGCAGAACCGGGCCGCATCGCCGCCGTATACAGCGCGTCGGTAAACGGTTTCCAGTTTTCGCTCTGGAAGTACGGATCCTGCACCGCGGCTTCGGTTACGGGCAGACTTTTCGCCTCTTTCGCGAAGGCGATCTGCGTTTCGGTATGCGTGGAAATAAACTTGCTGAAGTCGGCGGCGATGCGCATCTTATTCATGTCTTTCTGCTTGGTTACGCACATCGAATACAAACCGAGGATACTCTGCGCCTCTACGCCGTCTTTCAGCGTGAACAGGGGCGCAACGCCGTATTTGCCCTGATTTTCAGGACTTTCGAGCAGGTCGTAAACCTTCCAGCATCCCATTTCCAGCATCGCTACGTCGCCGTTATAGAAATTGCCTTCGTTCGACAGCGAGGGAGAAGCCCACTTATTGTCGATGATCTCTTTCCACTGCTCGAGGGTCGTCTTTACCTCGTCGGAAAGGAAGTTCGAATTGCGCAGATCGTCCGAAAGGATATGCCCGCCGTTTCTTCCCAGCCAGGAAATGAACATCATCGCGCCGAAGTTGCGGTAATCGACGCCCGTCGAAAGCGAGAACACCTTGTTTTCAAGCGCGGGATTTCCTGCCAGCAGTGCGCCAGCCGTCGTCTTGAATTCCGCATACGTGGTCGGCACTTTCTGGTCGCCCATCAATTCTTTATTATAGAAGAGCGCCACGGTATTCGCGTTGAACGGGAAGCCGTACGATTTGCCGTCCAGTTCGTTCGCCTTGACCAGGTTGTCGATATACGGGAAATCTTCGTCTTCCGTATCGCCCAAAACGCTGGTAACGTCCGCCACGAGGTCGAGCGAAGCGAGGTTCTGCACATAAACGTGGTCGATGAACGCCGCGTCGGGGAACACGAGCCCGCCCGAAACGTCGATCTTATAGCTGTTGTAGAAGTTGTCTTCCGCCTTCCACTCCACCTCTACGGTAACGCCCGTGCGGGAAGCCGTATATGCGTCGACAGCCGTCTGCAGGATCGCCCTCTTGTTCCCCGTCGAAGGCAGAGCCACTTTGATCGAACCGGAAAGCGAAGTCGGGTCGTCTACCGATAGGTCGAAGCCCGAATCCGTGTTGCCGCCGTTTCCTCCGCCCGGATTGTTCGGATCGTCGGTCGTCCCTCCGTTTCCCCCGCCGCACGCAGCAAAGGCGAACAGCATCAGCACTGTTACCAATAACAGCGCAATTTTTTTTGCCATCTTAAAAATCCTCCCTTGTTTTTATTAAAGCACCGCAAGGCGCTTAAAATGCAAGAATGAATCTAAAACGTTTTAGTACATAAAAAAATTAATTTTTGACTATTAAAACGTTTTATTAAACAGACATTGTTTAAAAATTCAAGATTGTGCCGTCAATTGGATTTATTTGTTCCTACCGGAACAAATAAAGGCCGGCCTTTATTTTTCGCAAATTGACATTTGCGAAAAAATTTTAATCGGACGGAATTAAATTATCGTAAATTTTTCAATCCCGCACGCTGTTTTCCGAAAAAACCGCGCCTGCAAATCCGTCTCGGAGAAGCGCCCCTTATTCGGCAGCCCATGCGCCGCAGCTCCCCTCTTCCCGCCGAAGTCTCCGGCTGCTTTCGGTGGCCGCATTTTTGCCGGCAAACGCTTTCAAAAATTTCGCCCAAAAACGGCATTTGTCAGAATTTGCCGATCACTTCATGCGCGCGATCGAATTCCCCTCAATGACGGAGGCTTCCAGATACACTTCCTGCGGCACGTTGATCTTTTTAACGCGCTCGATCAGTTCCACGGCGCTCTGCCCCAATTCCTCGTACGAAAGTTTCGCGCAGGGCAGCGAGGGCGTCATCAGGTCGAACTGCGGGTCGTACCCTAAAAACACGACCGATACGTCCTTCCCGATCCGCAGCCCGTCGCGCAGGCACCGCTCATAAATCGCGCGCACCATGCGCGGGCTCTCTACCACAAAGGCGCGAAATCCGCGTTCGAAGGCGTCCGCGAGGAAGATCTCGCAATTTTCATAATTCTCGTTGTATTCCGCGCACTGTTTCCGCTCGATCCTCGCCTCGTCCAGCGCCGCATAAAACCCGGCGCGCCTGTCTTTCGTGAGCATCCAATTCGGATCGCTGTTAAAAAAGCAGATCTTCCGATTGCCCGCGTCGATCAGCTTTTTCGTAAGGCGGTATGTAAGCTTTTTATTTTCGCAGTCGACGAAACTGAATCCCCGGCACTTCCCCACGAATACGAAGGGCAGGCTCGCATACTTCAGGTCATTGGCGCGGAATTCATCCTCCTGCGGGAAAAATATGATGCCCGCGTCGATGGGCTCGTTGCCGAGGATAAACCCTTCGTGGAACTGTTCTTCGGTTACGTCCGTGTACACGAGCACCCTCTGCCCTCGGCGCTGGCACGTCAGCGTTACCCCCTTCAGAAACTCGCTGTAAGGCAAAAAATTCTTTTCCGCAAAATTGTAAAAGAAGATGCCGATAATGTTCGTCTTCTTCGTTACCATGGAAGACGCCATCAGGTTGGGTTTATAGTTCAACTCTTTCGCGGCGCGCAAAACCCGCGCACGCGTTTCCGCGTTTACGCTGCGGTTTTCTGTTATCGCGTTCGATACCGTTGCCACCGATACCCCCGCTCTCTTTGCGACCTCGCGAATCGTTGCCATAGAAACCCCTTAATAAAACGTTTTTTTGATTCCAAAAAATATGTAAAACGTTTTATTTGCGTTTAGTATATCATGGCTTTTTGCACTTGTCAATACCCTTTTTAAAAATTTCACAAAAAATTTTTTGGCTTTATTCTTCTCTTTTTGCGATCCGTATCCCTGCCCGTCCGTTCCTCTGCGGACCTTGCCCGAAAGCGGAGCGATCCCCCTCTATCACTATTATAAAATCAAATCGGCCGCAGAAAAAAGCTGCCCGATTTTTCCGACGCGCCCGAACGATTCCCCGTCTCTCCGCACAAATTTTCCCGCCCCGTCGCGGAAGCCGCCGCCTCTCTTCTCCTTTGCCTTGCGCGCCGAGCGCCCCTTAAAAATTATATTCGCCCGCCGCCGCTCCCCGTGCGCCCCTTAAATTCGCCCGCCGCCGCTCCCCGTGCGCCCCTTAAATTCGCCCGCCGCCGCTCCCCGTGTGCGAAGCGTTCGTCTGCCGCGAAAGCGGAATTTCCGCATTTTCTTCTTCCGCACGCCCCACGCCGCCCTGTCCCGCAGTTCCCTCGCCGTTCTGTACCGCCGGAGTTTACCCTTTACAGCCGATAAAATTTTCCGCCCGCAGCAAAACTTCTGCCCGCGGAAAAAGCTTTCCTTTCCCTCTCGCCTGTAAAACTTGTTTTTCCTTTCCGCCCCCTCTGACGTTGCCGTTATGTTCTAAAATCAATACATATTATTCCTTTTCCCCATGGAAATTTCAGGCGAACGGATATATAATGGGTGTGGAATCTTTGATTCCGTTTTCAGCATGAGAGGAGGAAAAAAGATGAAAAAACAACTGTTTGCCGTCATCGCGGCGGCGTTCTTAGCCGTATTTGCCCTATGCGGCTGCGCCGGCGAAGGCAGCAAATACGAAATTTCCCTCGGCAACGGCGATTTGACGCTGAATGCCGAAAGCACCTACCAGATCCAGGCGAGCGTCAGCGGCGTCGACGAACCGAAATTTATCTTCAACACTTCTTCGACGGCGATCGCAACCGTCAATTCGGGCGGATTGATCACGGCGAAATCGCGCGGAGAGGCGACGATCACCGTCCGCGCCGAAACGCCCGAAGGAGAAAAGGCGAAAAGCTTTCAGGTAACCGTCGTCGACGAGCGCGTCAAACTTACGTACGGCAGCAATATTCAGGTTACGCAAAACGGAACGGAGATCGCGAGCGGCGGCTACCTGCAATCGGCCGAAGAGCTCCGCATCGAAATAACCGCACCGCGCGGTTCCGTCTTGCAGAGCCTGACCGTAAAACAGGGAGGAACGGAAAAAGAGACCGTGAAAATTTCCGATACTGTCTTTACATATGCACCCGTTGCCGCTGGCGGCGACATAGAGATCTCCGCAGTTTTCGCGCAGGATACGCGCCCGGCCACCCTGAACGGAACCGTCCTTTCCGCAGGCTTTGCCGCCGGGGACACATTCGTTCCCTTCTATGACGGCGTCGACCCCGCCGACTGCGAAATTTCCGTAACCGACGCCTCCGGCAAGGCATACGGCGTGCAGGCGGACGCGGAAGGCAGATTCTCGCTCTCGCTCCCGCAGGGCACTTACACGGTGCGTACCGTATATCACGATAACGTAAACGAGCAAACGGTAACTCTCTACGCAAACGAAGCGCGCGAAATCTCCGCATATGTATCCGACGCGTATCTCGGCGGATACGTTACCTATGCGGGGTCGCAGCACAAGAGTTACAACAATGCCGACCGCACCGCTCAGGCTGGGTCGAACTGGGAACTCGCCGACGGGTACCGCAACCAGATAAAGATCACCAACTATACATACGCGTTCCAGGACGAAGCCGTCGGCACTTCCTATTATCTGGAAGGCTCTTTCGATACGGCAAACGCCCAAAACGTCTCCCTGACCAACACGGGCGGGCTTCTGATCGCCCACGGCCCCGACGACCTCGCCGACAGCGGCGGCCAAAAATACAAAGTATTCGCCTCCGTCGTCGATAAGTGGCTCGTCATCACATTTACCGGCACCGGCTGGGATACGAGCGACTCGCGGACGATCGCCAACCTGTCCGGCCGTATCGACGACGCCTCCGACGTCAAACTCGGCGTCCTTCGCGACGGGACCGATTATTTCTTCTTCGTCAACGGCGAATACGTTGCGCGCTATTCGTACGATGTGATCGAAAACGAGAGCGGATTCGGCGTCGCAAACGCGACGACGGTGCAGACGATCCGGGCCTTCAACTATACGATCGACGCGGAAAAATTGGCGCAGATCAGGCAGGCCGTGCCGCAGAGCGAGCTTCAAAGCCGCGACATCGACGTTTACCTCATCGCAGGCCAATCCAACGGCTCCGGGTACGCTTCATTCAACGCCAACAGCGTAAAATCGGCCGAACCGGATATCTATTACGGGTTCGACAATATCCTCTACGCGGGCAATTCCCGCTCCACAAACTGGGGCAACATGTCCGCGCTGCAGCGCAGGATCCCCGTATCCATCGCCCGCATCGGTTACGGCATGGACGCTTCCCATTTCGGCGCGGAAGCGGGCGCCGCGGCGGTGCTCTCAACTTACTATAACGGAGAAAGCGGCAAATACGCGGGCTTTATCAAGTATGCGGCAGGCGGCACCTCCCTCTTAAACAACCTTTCGGGCGAAAACGCAAGCGAGGGCAACTGGGTCTCCCCTTCCTACGAAGCGACGCTCTCCAACGCGTCCGCAAAGACGGGCGGACTGTACGACAATTTCTTAAAAGAATTTTCCGCAAGTCTCAGCGAGTACGAATCCCTCGGCTTCACCGTACACGTCAAAGGTCTGTTCTGGATGCAGGGCGAAGCGGATATCGGCCAGGAGTCCGAATATAAAAAGGCGTTTACTTACTTCGCCGAAGATATTCGCAGAGACCTCGGAGAATTGAGCGGCGAAGACCTCTCGCAAATGCCGATTTTCGTCGGAGAAATATCCGAAACTTTCAACAGCTATTCTTCCATGGCGGCGAACAAAAGGTTTATAGCCATGCAGAACGAGCTCGCCGATCTCGTCGAAAACGTGCATATCGTACACTCTTCTTCCTATCAGGTCAACGGCCCGAACGGCGTTTTGGGCACCGACCAATACCATTGGAACCAAGACGACATGATCGCGATCGGAAAACTGCTCGGCGAAGCCATTTTATCCGTCTGCTGTTCCTAAGCGGCTCTTATACACGGCAATTCAATATCTTAATTCTCCTATCTTTGAGCGCGGGCCTTTGCTGATGCGAAGGCCCGCGCTTTTACATGATTTCGGCCTCAATTCTCTTTCCCGCAAAAGGAGGGGCTCTGCCTTTTT
This sequence comes from uncultured Clostridia bacterium, assembly GCA_944368795.1. GTDB lineage: Bacteria > Bacillota > Clostridia > Christensenellales > Borkfalkiaceae > Borkfalkia. Next base: position 12,444 of record CALVXE010000006.1, read on the forward strand.
ACTTTCCCCACCCCCTTCCGCAAACCTTTTCATCTCCGCCAAAATCGGCCGATCCCGGCTTTCAGACAAGCGCCGCGCCTGTATTTTGCAGAGGCCGCAGCCGTTCCGTCGTCTCCCCCACTTCCCTTTTATTTTTCCGCATTTTCCGGAAAAGCATTTTACGCCCTGCGCCCCAAAAAGCACTTCCGCGCTTTTTTGCCGATAAAAAACGGGGAATCAAACTTTGATTCCCCGTTTTTTTACTGTTTTTGTTTTGTTCCTATATACTTGACCGATGATTCGGCCAACGTTTTAAATTTCGTCCGCCGTTGCTTCGCGGATACGGATGTATCCGATGCTCAGATCCGCCCAATCGTTTTCGGAACCGAAGCGCAGATATTGTATCGCGCTGTCCGCCTTGCGGAATTTGAGAGACTCCCCTGCGAGTTCTCCGTCGACATAAAAATCGTATACTTCCGCGTCCATATCGATAATCATTTTCACTTCATACCAGCGTCCGGTTTCGTACGCGGTAATGTAAGCGCCGTTGCTCTCTTTCCAGCCGCTGCCCGTATTGTTTTTGAAGTATCCGTCTTCCATGGCAACTTGGGTAACGATTTTGCCGGTGTCGTAGAAGTCGTTCGTCTCGCAGAAGAAGAACAGCGGGTTTGCGAATTCGATGCTGTCCGCCTTGACTTTCGCCTCTACCGTATACTGTCCGCTCTGCAGCGGTTCGTCAAATTCATATGTCAGGAAGGCGTCGTCGCCCCCTCTCACGACCGTTATGCGCAGAGCCCCCTCTTCGATCACCGCACGGCCCTTACCGGGAACGTCCTTTATCAAATAAGAAGGCACATCGCTCCGCAGAGAAAAATCTTCGTAATAAATATAGCCTTCTCTCTTCATCTCCAGGCCGTCGTCCGAAACGTCGCGCACTACCTTCACCTGGCAGACGGAGCGCTGTCCGTTGGCGATTTTCGCCTCTACCGTCGTGCTTCCTTCCGCCACCGCAGTGATTTCCCCGTTTTCGGAAACGGTTACGATCGACGTATTGCCGCTCTTCCATGCGACCGTCCGGTCGTCCGCATTGGAAGGCAAAACCGTCGCCTTCAGCGTCTCCTTGGCTCCGATCTTCATTTCCAGATGGTTTTTATCGAGTTTTACATCCTTTGCCTCGATAACCGCTTCGGCGTCTGCGGATAAAGAAACGTTCTTTCCCTCCCGCACTTCTTCCGTATCCGTCATCGCGGGTGCGGCGCAGGCGCAGGCCGTTGCCAGCATCGAAAGCGCAAGGATCGCAGTAAGAATTTTTTTCATATCAATTCACCTCCGCCGTAACTTTTTCCGTAACGTTTTGAATCGCTTGCACGATCATGCTCGAGAACAATTCGTATCCTTCCGAATTCAAATGCAGATTATCCCCCGAGTCGAATCCCTTGTTGCTCATCGAAGACGCATTTTCCGTCATCGCCGTATTGAAATCGATGTAATAGATCGTATCGTCCGCGCTCTTGTCCGCCAGCGCTTTCACGATTTCGTTGGATGCCGCGTATTGGGCCCACTTCCCGTCGTTCGCGTGGCTGTTGTTGTTGCAGATCGCTACATAGAAGATATTCGTATCCGGCAGCCTCTCCTGCAGATCTTCGATCAGATCGACGATCGCGTTGCCGCAGGAAGTTCCCGATTCGCCGCGGTTGATGTCGTTCACGCCGATGTGAATGACGATATTCTCGGGATTGTACAGCGTTTCGATCTCGCCCGTCCTTCCCGTCCAGTTGTTCACCTCCGAACCGGAAACGCCGATCGTAACGCCGCCGACGGGCGCCATCTGCGACTTAAACTCCGTCCAATACGTCTCGTTGGTATACGAATCGCCGAATATCAGCGTTTCGACGCGCGCGTTTTCCACATCTTCGGCAATCAGATATACCCACATCACTTCCGCGCTGCCCGTTACCGCGCAGTTGAGCGTAACGTCGCCCGCGCTTTCCACCGTCAGCGTCCCGAAGTCCGCCCAGGCGTCCTTCGCCGCGCCGAAGGATACCGCCGCGTTCGAACCGAATTTTACGGAAGATCCCGCTTCGGCGTCCACGCGCGCATAGATGCTGTATGTGCCCGCCGTCGCGAACGAGAATTTGTACGTCGCCGCATTCCCTTCCGCAAACGCGATCCCGCCCTGCTCTTCAAACACCGTCGGCTTGGCGTCGCCGGCAAAGAGACGGGGGCTGGGTGCGGGGTGATTGCCGACCTTCGCCTCACTGCTCGTGGAAAGGTACAGTTTGTGCATCGCCGCGCCGCTCTCGCGCGCATAGACGGTGATCGTGTGCTCGCCCGCCGTCGGGATTTCGATTTTCCAGTCCTCGCCGGTCAGCCAGCGCCCCCTGCCCGTCCCTTTCGAAGGGTTCAGCGTTACGGGAGCCCCGTCGTCCACGCCGATCATCGCCGAATCGGAAGAGGAAGACATGAACGTCGTGTAAAGATACACATAATATGTCCCCGGCGTCGTGAAATTGACTTTGTACGATACCTGCGGGATCTTGGTGATGTCCGTTTCGTACGCCCAGTTGCCGCCCTGCGGCATGATCTGCACGCCGCTGCCGTTGCCGCTGCGCTGCCAGTAAAAATTCATGGCATTATATGTCTTATCTTGGAACCAGCAGGAATCGCTGTTTTCCAGAGCGGACATCATATCGATGCTCACGTTGCCGTTCACTTCGACGTACGCGCCCTTCTCTTCGATGGGCATGCGCTCGCTCTCCGTCTGCGGCTGTCCGCCGCCGTCGCGCGTTACATACGATTTGGAGCTGTCCTGCGAAAGCACGAACTGATGCAATACGACGCCGTCCTCGCGGGCGCATACCGTCAGCGTATGCAGTCCGGGTTCTTCGATCTCGAACGAAACGAGCCCGTCTTTGCCTTCGCCGTCGTTGCCGCCGTACCATCTTCCCATGTCCTTATTCGATTTTATGTTCCATTCCGCCAACCGGTCGTTGTCGATGCACGCCATCACCGAGTTGCTGCCCGTTCCGGGGAAACTCGTCAGCATATACAGATAATAGGTACCCGGCTCGTCGATATAAAAGGAATAACTCAGCTGGGGCGCATTTTCATAGCCGATACCGCTGCTCCAGCTCATGCCGTCATTGGGCATGCAATTGACTCCGCCGCCGTACTCTTCGACCGGTTCCCAATAATACAGCGTACCGTCGGTATAGCGGGAAGTAGCGCTCGCGTAGGGCGAATTTTCAAAAGCCGCCGCCGCAGGGATCACCACGTCGCCGTCAGCGTTCGCTTTCCACGCCGCGCCCTCGTTGTATTCGGGCAGTTCGACTTCATACACGAAATGTTCGCAAACCGCCTCTTCGCCGGTCATCGCATAATACCCCATATTCGCGCCGACGTCCGCGCCGACGATATTGTACGCTTTCTGCGAATAGTGCACCTGATCCTTCATCCATCCGAGAGTAAACATGTCCATCAACTGGATGCTCGCCAAGGTCGCGTCTTCATAGGTCTCGCAGAATTCCGCCTGTGCCTCGCGGATAACCGCATAGTTCGGCTCCTGCCCGGTTTTCGTATTGCTGCCGATTTGAATAACAAAGAAATGATCCGCGTCGATGTCCGCCTTGAATCCGTCAAAGATGTTCGTAAGCGTCTTATTATAGCGTTCGGCAGTAACCTTACCGCCCGCGTCCTGTTCGCCCTGCAGCCAAACGACGTATGTATGGCGCACCGCGAAATCGTCGTCCTCCATCAGGTATTCTTTCGCCGCCATCATACGATCGACCGCATCCTGGTACGCGGGACGATTTGTATCCCAAAACGTGGTAGCCGTTCCGCCCATCGAGCAGGAAACCGCCACGATGGGCGTCTGCGTCGTCTGATAATAGCTTTCGCAGATCGCCGAAACCATCGAACCGGTTTTTCCGCTCTCGTTCACGCCGCTGTCGCGATTGTTTTCGTTCTTTCCGAACGGTTCCTCCACGGGGTACAGTTTTGTCGGGTCGGAGATCGCCCTGAATTCATAGGCATGACCTTCCCCCACTTTCGTCGCTTCGGATGCGACGCCGCGCCCCGCCATGTTCGACTGTCCGATAAACAAAACGAGGTCGACATCCTCGCCGACGTCCTCTTCGTACGGTATCACGGGCCCCGGCTCGTCCGGTTCGTCCGGGTCCGTCCCGGGGTCGTCCGGGTCGGTACCGGGATCGTCCGGGTCGGTTATCGACGGCGGATTGTCGCCGCCGTTATCGTCGGCGCCGCTGTTGCACCCGACGAAAAACGCCGCTGCAACAAAAAATACTGCGGCCAAGATGAGAAATAAAAATTTCTTCTTCATAACGCCTCCTCAACATATCATATTCTATCTTCGGGGATACCTGTCGATATCCGCAAAAACATTTACTCCTTTGCAAAACAGCTGGATCGGACTTCCTTTTCGGCCGATTTCGGCGGAATTCTCCTTAAAATTTCCCCCTGAAACCGAAACGCCGCAAACGGGCGCATATCAACACTTTTTGCGCCTTGATTCTTCATATACCTTAAATTATATACCGAATTTTTCAAAAATCAATTGCATAAAAAGACTATTTTATTGTAAATCAAAGCAATTTTACGCCCCCGCAATAAAAGATCCTTTTATCGGAAAAGCCGCGCCTTTGCATTGAACCTCTGCAAGCGATAGAGCTCTTCCGGCAACGCCGGAGGAGCTCTTTTTTTCGGACTGTTCGCCCTCATATTACAGGTTGCACAAGCCGCCATAACGACAGCCTTACAGCCGTGCGGTTGTTGCCTGCGGCCCGTAAACGGGCCTTATTTTGAACTTAGCTTACTTCACTCTTCACCAACAACTTGGCTTCCCCTTTCAGCAAAGCCATTTCTCTGTTCTTTCCTGTATATTTTTCCGAAGCTTGTCCTTTCTTCTCTTTTCTGCCTCATGAAACCCTTCTCGGCCGCCTGCCTTATCCATCGGCAAAAATCTCTCAAGAAGCCCCGCCCCGCGGACTATCCGCGGGTTTTACCATACAGAAAGGGGAGGCTGTCGCGCCTCCCCTTTTGTTTTTATTCCGTTACGCTGTAAAATTTGAAATAATCGACGGTAAATTTCGTGCCGTCCTTGCCCGTTCCGATCGCCATCTCGAACACGTCCGGATTGCCTATGGTCGCGTTGCGGAATCCGTACTCGCCCAAATAGATCTCGCCGTCCGGGATCGTTACAGGCGTTCCGCCCAATTCCGTCAAATAGCTTTCGCCCGCAAGATACAGCTGCATCGTATGGTTTGTATAATCGTTGACCGCCCGCAGCGTATACCACGCATCATCGATTAAATATACGGGATTTCCGTCATACAATATTTCCGAATTCGTCCAAGACTTACCGTTATGATAGCGGAGCCGCCCGGTCTCTACCGCAACCGTTACGATATACGAGCTCGTTCCGCTCAGCGAAGAATTCCCCAAAAACAAAACGTTTGCGAAGGTATCCTCAACAGAACTTTCGTTCTTAAAACGGACCTCGGTCGCCACAACGCCGCTCAGAGCCGCATTGAATTTTTTTGTTACCGAAACCGTACCCGAAGTGGGCGTCTGTACGGTCATATACCCGTCCGCCGAAAAATCCGCCGAGCCGCCCGCACCGTTCGTATAGTTCATATCGCTCGGTTTTGCGACGCCGTCGAAATTCTGTTCGTATTCAAAAGCGCTCTCGTTATCTTCCGCCACCGTTTCGCGCACGCGGATATACTCGATGCTGAAGTCCGCCCACTCGTTCTCCGAACCGAAGCGCAGATATTTGATCGCATTGCCCGGATTGCGGAATGCGAGGGAATCCCCTGCCAGCATGCCGTCGATATAAAAATCATATACTTCCGCGTCCATATCGATGACCATGCGCAGATTGTACCAACATCCCGTTTCGTATGTTCCGATGTAAGAGCCTTCGCCCCAGCCGCTGCCCGTATTGTTTTTGAAGTAGCCGCTTTGCATTGCAACCTGGGTAACGATCGATTTTGTATCGTATAAGTCATTCGTCTCGCGGAAGAAGAACAGCGGATTCGCAAACACATTGCTGTCCGCCTTGATCCTCGCTTCGACCGTATACTGCCCCGCCTGCAGAGGCTCGTCAAACGCATAGGTCAAAAATGCGCTGTCGTCTCCGTTGACGACCGTAATGCACAGCGCGCCCTCTTCGATCTCCGCGCGGCCTGTGCCGTTCACGTCGTCCATTAAATAGGACGGAACGCCGCTGCGCTGCGAAAAGTCTTCGTAATAGATGTAGCCGTCTTCCTGCATCTCCAAGCCGTCGTCCTGCACGGCGCGGCGCACTCTGACCTGGCAAACGTCCCGCTGCCCGTTCGCGATCGTCGCGGTTACCGTCGTCATTCCTTCCGCCACCGCGGTGATTTCTCCGCTTTCGGAAACGGTCAGCACGGCGGTATTGCCGCTGGTCCATTCAACCGTCTTATCCGCCGCGTTCGAAGGGGATACCGTCGCCTGCAAGGTCTGTTTTTCGCCGATCGTCATATCGAGATGATTTTCGTTGAGGACGACGTCTTTCGCCGCCACGGAGGTTGCCGTATTTTCGGAAAGGGAAATCGCTTTCCCTTCCCTGTTTCCGGCATTATCCGTCGTCGCGGGTGCGGCGCAGGCGCAGGCCGTTGCCAGCATCGAAAGTGCAAGGACCGCCGTAAGTATCTTTTTCATATCAATTCACCTCCGCCGTAACTTTGTTCGACGCACTCTGGATCGCTTTAATGATCATGCTCGAGAACAGTTCGTATCCTTCCGTGCTCAAATGCAGATTGTCGCCCGAGAATCCGTTGTTATTCATCGATCCGTTTTCGCGCACTTCATCCATTGCCGAATTGAAGTCGATGTAATAGATCGTATCGTCCGCGCTCTCATCCGCCAGCGCTTTCACGATTTCGTTGGACGCCGCGTATTGGGCCCACTTTCCGTCGTTCGCGTGGCTGTTGTTGTCGCAGATGGAAACATAGAAAATATTCGTATTCGGCAGCCTCTCCTGCAGATCTTCGATCATGCCGACGATCGCGTTGCCGCAGGAAGTTCCCTTTTCGCCGCGGTTGATGTCGTTCACGCCGATGTGAATGACGATGTTTTTCGGTGCGTACAGCGTCGCGATCTCGCCCGTTCTGCCGACCCATTCGTCGACTTCGGTGCCCGAAACGCCGATGGTAATCCCGTTCACCACCGCCATTTGATCTTTAAACTGGCGCCAATAGGTCAAACTGGTATACGAATCGCCGAACACCAACGTATCCACCGTTTCGTTCTCGACGTCTTCGGATATCAGGTACAGCCAGACGACTTCCGCGCTGCCCGTTACCGTGCGGTTGAGCGTAATATCGCCCGCGCTCGCCACCGTCAGCGTTCCGAAGTCCGCCCAAGCGTCCTGCGCCGCGCCGAAGGATACCGCCGCATTCGAACCGAACGCTACGGAAGAACCCGCTTCGGCGTCCACGCGCGCATAGATGCTGTATGTGCCCGCCGTCGCGAACGAGAATTTGTACGTCGCCGCATTCCCTTCCGCAAACGCGATTCCGCCCTGTTCTGCGACGGTCGCGGGCGCCTCGCCGAGCGAAACGCGGGGGCTGGGTGCGGGATCAACGCCGACGATCTCCGAATCGCTTGTAGACAGGAACAGCTTGTGCATCGCCGCGGCGCTCTCGCGCGCATAGATGGTGATCGTGTGTTCGCCCGCCGTCGGGATATCGATCGTCCAGCCTTCGTCGGTCAGCCAGCGCGATCTTCCCACCGCATTCGGCATCAAATTCAGCTGCAGAGGCGTATCGCCGTCCACGCCGATCATCGCCGAGTCGGAAGAAGCATTCAGGAAGGTGGTATACATATATACATAATAAGTGCCGGGCGTCGTAAAGTACACTTTGTACGATACCTGCGGGATCTTGGTAAGCTCCGTTTCTTCCGCCCAATTGCCGCCCTGCGGCATGATCTGCACGCCGCTGCCGTTGCCGCTGCGCTGCCAGTAATATTCTACTCCGTTATACTCTTTGTCTTGGTACGAGCAGGTATCGCTGTTTTCCAGAGCGGAGACCATGTCGATGCTCACGCTGCCGTTCACTTCGACGTACGCGCCCTTCTCTTCGATGGGCATGCGTCCGCTCTCCGCCTGCAGCTCTCCGCCGCCCGCGCCGGTTACATACGATTTAGAGCTGTCTTGCGAAAGCACGAACTGATGCAGTACGACGCCGTCTTCGCGGGCACACACCGTCAAGGTATGAATGCCGGGCTCTGCGATTTCAAACCAAACGCCTGAAGTTCCGCCGTACCATCTGCCCTCATTGCCATAGGAAGACATTGCCCATTCTGCAAGAGTCCCGCCGTCAATGCATGCCATAATCGAATTACTGCCCGTATCGGGGAAGCTCGTCAGCATATACAGGTAATAGGTGCCCGGTTCGTCGACATAGAACGAGAAATTCAGCTGCGGAGCGCGTTCGTAACCGGTGCCGGTATTCCACGTCGCCCCGTTGTTGGGTTCAACTTTAAGCCCGCCGCCGTACGTATCGACCGCCGTCCAATAATACAGGGTGTCGTTATTATTGTAGCGCGATGTAGCGCTCGCATAGGGCGAATTTTCAAAAGCCGCCCCCGCAGGGATGACTACGTCGCCGTCCGCATTTGCGATATACGCCGCGCCCTTGGTGTATTCGGGCAGTTCGACTTCATATTCATAATGCTCGCAAACAGCCTCTTCGCCGGTCATCGTATAGTAACCCATATTCGAACCGACGTCCGCGCCGACGAGGTTATAAGCGCGCTGCGAATAATGCACGTTGTCCTTCATCCAGCCCAAATCGAACATATCCATCAGCTGGATGCTCGCCACCGTCGCGTCCGCATAACTGTCGCAGAAGTCCATCTGCGCTTCGCGGATCACGGTATATCCGTCCTGCAGATCTTCGTTCGTGATGCTGCCGATCGGGATGACAAAGAAATGATCCGCGTCGATGTCCGCCTTGAATCCGTCAAAGATGTTCGTAAGCTTCTTCGTATACCGCTCGGCGGTAACGGCGTTTCCCCCGTCATGCTCGCCCTGCAGCCAAACGACGTACGTATTGCGGAGCGCGAAATCATCGTCTTCCAGCAGATATTCTTTCGCCGCCAGCATGCGCTCGCAGGCGTCCGCATAAGCGGGGCGGTTGATATCCCAGAAATTGATGCCCGTAGCGCCCTGCGCGCAGGATACCGCCACGATGGGCGTCTGCGTCGCCTGATAGTAGCTTTCGCAGATCGCCGAAACCATCGACCCCGTCTTTTTGCTTTCGCTCACGCCGCTTTCGGGATTGTTTTCATTCACGCCGAACGGCTCTTCCACGGGGTACAGTTTTGTCGGGTCGGAGATCGCCCTGAATTCATAGGCATGGCCTTCCCCCACCACCGTCGCTTCGGAAGCCGTGCCGCGCCCGGCCATGTTCGACTGTCCGATAAACAGTACGAGGTCCACGTCGTCGCCGAGGTCTTCGTCTTCCTCTTCACCGGGGTCCGTACCGGGGTCGTCCGGGTCCGTACCGGGGTCGTCCGGATCGGTGCCGGGGTCGTCCGGATCCGTTATCGACGGCGGATTGTTGCCGCCGTTATCGTGGGATCCGTTGTTGCATCCGACGAAAAACGCCGCCGCCACAAAAAATATTGCGGCCAGCACAAGAAACAATACTTTCTTTTTCATAGCTCCTCCTCTGAATTCGTATTGTATCTTTAGGGGATTCCCCTTGATATCGATCAAAAGGCAAAAAAGGCTCTCCGCCTGCTTATGAGCAATAAAAACATTATACCACGAAATTGCCCGAAGTCAATATTTGTCTTCTCAAAAAGCCGAAAATGAACTATAATTCAGCACATTTTCGCATGTATTTCTTTGTATTGATTATATACCACATTGTTTCGCAATGCAATTGCATAAAAAGCCGATTTGTATTGCAAATCCGCGCAATTTGTCATCGCCATCGAAAAGCAACGGCGGCAAACAGATATCGGATAAACGGAAAAGGCGACGCTTCCTTGTGAAGCGCCGCCCATGGTCCTGCCGTATATACTCATACACGCCGCCGGGCGTATGCAGTTTAAAATTCCCGATTGTCCCTTTTCCGAACAAACCAAAAAAATTGCAAAGGAGCGCGTTTAACAACGCGCTCCTTGATTTTTTACACTTTTCGGGCGGCCGCCTGCCGCTCTCCTTTACTTGATATGGCTCAAATAGTTCAGCGCGCAGTCCACGCAGCCGTCCACGCCGATCAGCCCGCTGTCTAAGCACAGGTGATGATTTTCCGCCATGCCCCACTTCTGGTCGGTATAATACTCGTAATACTTTTTCCTCTTTTTATCCGTCGCCTTTACATGGTCTTCCATCTTTTCGGGAGGGATGCCGAGGTCCATCGCGTTCTTGCGCTCCACACGGTCTTTCAAGGGCGCATGGATATAAAACTTTACGCTGTCTTCCACGATCACGTCCGAACACCTGCCGATGATCACGCAGGGCCCCTCCGCCGCAAGCCGCTTGATGAGATTGGACTGCGCGATATAAATCTGATCGGTCATCGGCATCTGATAATACGAATACAGCGTGCGCGAAAAGATGCCCGGCGCGCTCTCCTCGTAGTGTTTCATGAATTCGGCGGAAAGGTTGCTGTCCTCCGCCGCCATCGAAATCAGATCTTTGTCGTAAAACGGAATATCCAGCGCCTTCGCGAGTTTTATGCCGAACTCCCTGCCGCCGCTTCCGAACTGTCTGCTCACCGTGATCACTTTGTTCATAAACCTTTCCCCTCCTCTGTTCCGCTGAAAGCAGAAATTATTCCTATTTCTATTAAACCGCAAAAAAGCCGATTTGTCAATACTTTCGCAAAAATATATCGTTGAAAACTTTTTAATCTTTTATTTCACCGATGCTGTGTAAAGCTCTTGTATAAACATAAAACCTATATTATAAATACTATATGAATTTGTATTTCGGCGACGTGCATAGACTTGCGTTTTCTCTTTCCGAACAAATTAAGAGGGCGCGCGGACAAATGTCTCGCGCGCCCATTGGCTTTCATACTTTCGAGCGTCCGAAGCCGTATCACTTCTTACTGCCGAAAATATCCGTACCCGCTCCGGCCTCCATGATTTTTTTATACGACTCATCCTGCGAAAAATCGCGTTCTTTGGTGTATTCTCCGCCCAAAGCCTCTATGGCAAATTTCAATTCCTGAAAGGTTACGAACCCGATTTCCGGTTCGTCGATCTTTTTCAAAAGCTCGGGAAGCGCGCGCTCGTCCCCGTACGCAGCCAAATATCCCGCATACAGGGGCACCTCTTCTTCCTCCCCGTTTCGGAAAGCGCCGAGCAGCGCCTGATATACGCGGTCGTCCCTCTTTTGCGTGCGCGACAAAATCTCCAATGCGTAAGCGGCATTTTCGCCCCGCACGAGGGGCAATACCATCTCCGTTACCTCGTCCGCCCGCTCTTTCAAAAGATCCGCGAGCGCATCCTTTATGTGCTCGTCGTACGCCTCTTCCGAGAGCATCTGCACATACCGTTCCAGCGCCCGCCTGTCCGATCCGATCAGGTTCAGCGCGTAATGCACGAGCTCTTCGTCCGTCTCATGCAAAAGCGCCAGCAGTTCCGGAAAAACGCCCCTTCCCGCGATCGCCTCGCACAGTAGATCGGGCACGGAAACGCCCTGCAAAAGGTATTCCTTCAACGTCTCGACCAGCTGCCCGTCCCCCATTTTCGCGAAATATTGCCGCGGCGTCATGCCGATCGCGCCCATGTACGCGTCGCCGAACTTTTCGTACGCGTCCGCCACTGCCGCTTCCCACTCCTCTTCGGTGCGTTCGCCGGCATGTTTTTCGATCATTTCCGCCATCTTGCGGTTAAATTTTTCATCAAAATCAATCAGCTTCATCTTTCTTTTCGCCTTCCTTTTCCGCATCTGCCGCCGCAGCTTCTGCCTGCGGCTCGCTCCTCGCCAGCACCGCGGTAAGCAGTCTCCAGGCGGCATGTTCGTCCGCCTTTAAATAAAGCGCCGTCCCCAGCAGGCTGTTGCCGATGTTTCCTTTCGGATTCGCCATCACGGCAATCACGGTGGCCAGCGTGCGCACGTCCTTTATTTCCGCAAGTTTCCCCTTTCGTTCCAGCTCGCCGTACACTCTCTGCGCGGCCAGCTTATAAACTTTCCAATCCGATTCGATGTCCGGCATGATCGAAACCGTCGCAATGCGCGCGAGGCAAAGCGCATACGCCTTAACAAAAACGGCGCGCTTTGTTTTTCCGACTTCCAGCCTCTCGAACGAAAGTTTTTTGAATCGGTCGCTTATCACCACGCTGCAATCGAACTCGCGGTTCTTTTCGCACAGCATCCGCACCGCAACCGTCTTTACAGAATCGCTCACGGCAGTGCTGAGCAGCTGATCCAGGATAAAATCGGGCTGATCGCATCGGAACGCCGCCGTTATGCCCAGCTCCTGCAATTTTTCCTCCTGTCCGTCCCCTTCGTCGAAGCACCATTCGAGCAGCTCGATGATATCCGCCTCCTCGCCCACTTCTTTCGCGGTGGAAAGGGGCATCTTCGCCAAAAAGTAAAGCGCTTTCAGCCTGTCTTCCCTCTCCTTTTGGGGCACGCGGTAGATAAACCCGATCTCCGGCTCTTCGCCTCCGTTTTCGGAATAAGCCTGTATTTCCCGGTAATAATGGCGCGCTACCGCAGCCGTCGGCTTGATGTCCAGCAATTTTCCGAGCGTTTTCAGGCTTTCCTTGACCCTGCCGCTTTTAAAAGCCGCGACGGCCTTGAAGAACAGCAGCGACAGATCGTATTGCACGATCGTTTCCAAGTGGCAGAATTTTTTATATCCCTCGTCGTACAGCTTGTATTCGCAGCACAGCGTCGCGATCTTAAACAGCTCGTCGGGGATTTCCGTCTCCGTTTTTGCCAGCTTTTCGGCTACGGCACGCCCCTCCTCGAACCTGTTTTCTTCGGTCAGAAGCGCCGCGTACGTCGCCAGCAGCTGTACGCTGTCCGGGTCTTTTTCGAGCAGTTCTTTGCAGATCTTTTCCGCCTTCTCCGTCTGGCCGGACAAAATATGCCCGACCGCCAAAAAGTTCATCGCCGAAGCATGGCCGTCCGCCCCTTCGGGCACGTCCTGCAAGATCTTTTCGGCTCCCTCGAAGTCTCCCATCCGCAGCGAGCGCAGCCCCTCTTCGATGGTCTCGTAATAATCGGCCTTATCGGGCGGCCACACCACTTTCAGGCGGGGGCGGTCCTCTTTTGCCTTTTTGAGCAATTCCCCAATCTCTAAATTGCGCAAGTGCGTAATGTACTTATCCTGCCCCGTCAGGTCGTAATAATACTCCGCGACCTCCTCGTTGCCGAGGTTATAATAACAGGCCGCCAACCCTTCGTACCCGTCGGCCTCGTCCTCTTCCGCGCACACGTCCAGAAATTTAAACCAGCAATCGGCGGAAAGCTGATACAGTTCCATCTCTTCGTACGCTTCCGCCAAAGAGGCATACTCGTCCGCCGCGGGCCCGTACATTTCGACGGATTTATGCAGCATCCGCAGCGCCCCGAGAAAATCTCCTTCGTCCAGTTTTTCGTCGGCGATATCCAGCAGCTTGTCCGCGCTCATATCGAACTGAATTTTTTCCTTTTCCATTCGTACCTCTTATGTACCGATTTGTTTTGATTTGCGGATGATCTCCTCCGCATCTTCGGGAGAAAACGTGTAGTCCGTATTGCAGTAATGGCAATGAACGTCGATCTTCCCCTGCTCGGCGATCACCGCCCGGATCTCTTTCTCTCCCATCGCCGCGAGGATCCCCTCTATATAATTTCTGCTGCAATTGCACTTATATTCGGGTTCGAGCGTGTAAAATTTAACCGCGCCGAAATATTCGCGCAGGATCTCTTCCGCGCTGTGTTTCTCCAGCATGGAACTCACCGCGCCGAAGGAACGGATCGCCTCCGCCGCCCTGTTCACGCTCTCTTCGGAAGCCCCCGGCAGCGGCTGCAGGAACACGCCTCCCGCCCCCAGACAGTTTCCGTCCGTTCCGATCTTCACGCCGACGGCGATCGCGGTCGGCAGCTGTTCGCTGTAGGCGAAATACGCGGCAAAATCCTCCCCGATCTCCCCGCTCACGAGGGGCGTCGTTCCCACGAACGGAATGTTTTCGCCGTCGTCGCGCACGACCGAAAGGTAGCCTTCCCGCCCGACGCAGCCGCCCACGTCCAGCTTTCCCGAAGCGTTGGGCGGAAGCTCCGCGTGCGGATTTTCGATATATCCGCGCATATGCAGGGCTTTGTCGCCGCTCACATAAATATTCCCGCCGACGCCGTTCCCCTTCACGGAAACGGAAAGCGCTCCCCTCTCTTCTTTGAGGGAAGAACACATATATGCGGCCACGGTCAGCGTCCTGCCGAGCGCCGCCGCCGCAAGGGGCGAGAGCGCATGACGGACGATCGCCTCGTTCACGAGCGCGG
>CALVXE010000007.1 GCA_944368795.1 uncultured Clostridia bacterium
GTTCCTTTTCGTCGACCAGACTTTCGACGCCTTTCGTCTTTTTGGCCAGATCCACGTTCTGCGTTTCCAGCGCGGTAACGGCGTCGGAGATCGCCTCGCAATTGAGTTCGCCCATTTTTACGAGCAGATCTTTCAGCTGGGCGAGCTGCTCGTCGAATTGTCTTCTTACCATATCAACCGAACCTCCCTGTGATATACTCTTCCGTCTTTTTGTCTTTCGGCCGATCGAAAATCTGATCCGTCTCGCCGTATTCGATGAGGTCTCCCAAAAGGAAGAACGCCGTTTTGTCGGATATGCGCGCGGCCTGCTGCATATTGTGCGTAACGATGACGACGGTAACGTCGTTTTTCAGCTCCATGCAAAGGTCTTCAATCTTACCCGTGGAAATAGGGTCGAGCGCGGAAGTCGGCTCGTCCATGAGGATGATCTTGGGATCGACGGCGAGCGCGCGCGCGATGCACAGGCGCTGCTGCTGCCCGCCCGAAAGCCCGAGCGCGGACTTGTTGAGGCGGTCTTTCAGTTCATCCCACATCGCCGCCTGTTTCAGCGACCGCTCGACAATCTCGTCGAGGGCGGCGCGCTTTTTGATGCCGAACGTGCGCGGGCCATACACGATATTATCGTACACGCTCATGGGAAAGGGATTGGGTTTCTGGAACACCATGCCCACGTTTTTGCGCAGCTCGTTCACGTCGATGTTGCCGTAGATGTTGACGTTTCCGATGGTGAATTCGCCCTCGACCTTGCAGCCCGCCACGAGGTCGTTCATGCGGTTGAAACACTTTAAAAAAGTGGATTTGCCGCAGCCCGAAGGGCCGATGAACGCCGTGATGCGGTGCTCGGGGATCTCGATGCTGATATTTTTCAGGGCGTGGAAATCGCCGTAATGCAGGTTGGCTTCTTTGACGGTGATGCCGCCGTCGTACGAAAGCTCTTCCGCGGCGGTCTCCGCCACCACGCCTTCGGCCGTTTCCTGCGGCTCAGTCTTCGGAAGACTGCTTGCTTTGTTTTTTCGTTTTCCGAACAGCATTGTTTTCTCCTTGGAATTTTTTCCCTAAACGTTTGCCGATAAACCCGGCGAAGAAATTCAGGATCAGCACCAAAACCATCAGCACGCAGGCCGTGGCATAGGCTTCGTCCATGTACTTGTATTCGCCCGCAAGCGCGTACAGTGCGACGGCGAGGGTCGCGCCGCTGCCCAAAAAACCGTCCGGCATGGGCTGCAAGACCGAACCCATCGTATACATGAGAGGCGCCGTTTCGCTGACCACCCTGCCGATGGCGAGAATGACCGCCGAAAGAATGCCCGGCAGCGCCGACGGCAGCACGATCTTGAAAATGGTGCGTACCTTGCCCGCGCCGAGGGCGAACGAACCTTCGCGGAAGGAATCGGGTACGGCTTTTAAGCTCTCCTCCGTCGAACGTATGACGGTGGGCAGAAGCATGATGCTGATCGTAAAGCCGCCCGCGAGGATAGACGAACTGCCGCCGAACCAAACGACGAAGGTCAACATGCCGAACAGGCCGTACACGATGGACGGGATGCCGCTGAGCACGTCGATGGAACTGCGGATGATGCGCACGAACTTGCTTCCCTTTTTGGTGTATTCGTTGAGGAAGATGGCCGTGGCGATGCCCAGCGGCACCGCAATGACGATGCTGACGACGATGAGCAGCAGCGTGGATACGATGGCGGGCAGCAATGCCGGTTCGCCGCCGTAATGGTAATTTTTGAACAGCAAATCGCCCGTGATGTGCGGCAGCCCGCGGATAACGATGTAGCCGATGATCAGCACCAAAAAGACAGCCACGAACACCGCGCACACCCAGCTGACGACTTTGCCGATCGCCGAAAAGTTCAGCCATTTGGGCATCGTGACGCCGAGGGAGAGCTTTTTGCCGCCCTTGTTCTTTTTGCCGCCCGATATGACCAGCCCGAACAACAGGTTGATGATGGCGATGAAGACGAGCAGGATAACGCCCGTTGCCAGCAACGCCCCCATCTGCACCTCGCCCGCGTAGCCCATTTCAAGAACGATGTTGGCCGTCATGGTGCGGAAAGAGCCGAACAGGCCGCCCGGGATCTCGGGGCTGTTGCCCGCGATCATGATGACGGCCATCGTTTCGCCGATGGCGCGGCCGACGCCGAGGATGAGCGCGGCGACGATGGACGATTTGGCGGCGGGAACGACCGTTTTGAACACTGCCTGCTCGTGCGTGGCGCCCAGGGCGCGCGCGCCTTCGTACAATTCCTGCGGGACCGCTTCCAATCCGTTTTTGGTGAGCGCCACCACGGTGGGCAGAATCATGATGCCGAGCACGAGGGAAGTGACCAACAGCCCTGCGCCGTCGCCGGTGGGCGAGATGTTGGCAAACAGCGGGATGATGACCGCCATGCCGAAAAAGCCGTAGATGACGGAAGGGATGCCCGCCAAAAGGTTGATGACCGCGCCGAACACGCGCTTGACGCGCGGGCCGCAGAAGCGGGCGAGGAACACCGCCGTGAAAAAGCCGAGAATGCCGCCGATGATCAGCGCCCCCACCGTCGAAAAGATGGAGCCGACGATCATCGTGAGGATGCCGTAGCGCCCCGCCAGCGGATCGGTGACATACTCGTCGTAGCGGTCGGGGTTCCACACGTCGCCGAAGACGAAGTTGAAGAAGCCGATCTTGCTCAGCGCGGGGATGCTGCGGATAACGATGAATACGAATATCGCGACAACGGCGACGATACAAACGATCGCCGCCGCCGCGAATAACGCCTTACTGGCGTATTCTTTTGCTTTTACTCTGTTCATGTTGGTTTAATTATTTGATTTCAGACCATTTCGTAATCGCACCGGTATAAATATCATACAGCTGCGCCAGCGTGATGTTAGAAATTTCGTTAGCGGGGTTGACGACGACCGCGACCGCATCGAGCGCGACGTTGAAGTAGTTGCGGGGAGTGTCTTCCGCTTCGGCGGAGCTCGCCATGCCGATCACGTTGCCCGTCGTGTCCTTATCGACGGCTTCACGGCCGGTGGAGGAACCTTGCAGGCTCATGTCGAAATCGCTTTCCTTGACCCAGGAAGAGTTCAGTTCGCAGTACTTGCCGATGAGCGCGTCCATGAGGTCGTTCATCGAAGTGGATCCGCGCACGACGATCTTCTTATCGCCAGCGGGAGCCGCCGTAGGAGCGGTGTAATCGATGGCGCCCTCGTCGTTGCGGGCTTCGCCTTCCGTCAGGGAAACGCCGCCCTCTTCTTTCACGACATCCTGCGCGGTCTTGCTCTTCAAGAAATTGAGGAAGTCCTGCGCGACGGGGGTCAACGCCACCGTTTTGTTCCACATGAATACGAAAGGACGCTGGATCTTGTACGTGCCGTCGAGAACGGTCGCCTCGGAAGGAGCAACGCCTTCGACGCTGAGCGCCTTGACGGATTCGTCGACGGAGCTGAGGGAAATATAGCCGATCGCGCCTTCGGTCTGCGCGACTTTGGTCGCGAGCGTACCCGTGCTGCTGAAATACTGCGCGCCGCTCACATAACCGGCTTCGGCAGCTTCGTCCGGGTTCTGTTCGCTGCTGTAATCGTCCAGCGTGTCGCCCGCTGCGTTGGCCGCAACCTTGTCGAACGCTTCGCGCGTTCCGGAAGACGCTTCGCGTCCGCAGACGACGATCGCATCACTGCCGCCGCAGCCGACTGCTGCAACGCCGATGCCGCAAGCCAAAGCCAGGCTTAAGATTGCCATAAGGATCTTCTTCATTTCTTACTTTCTCCTTGTGAATTTGTACCCCCATTATACCCCCCTCTTGTATAAAAATGTCGCGAATTTTGTAACAAAGTTGTAATAAACGGGCGGGATTTTCAGCTTTTCGGCGCAAAAAAAGAAGCCGCCGGCACTTTTTTGCGCCGGCGGCACTTCCGCTTCTATACAATATTATAAAATATTTTCCGGAACATAAAAATTTTCGGGCACCGCCGTACCGACGGCCGCGCGGGAAAAATTTTTTATTTGAGGGAAACGCCCTTTTTGCGCTCGTAGCGGACAAACAGATAGGCGACCGCCAGCCCGAGCGCGAACAGGATGAAACCGAGCGCGAGATCGAGCGCGAACGGTTCGCCCGCCGCCCAGCCGCGATAGACCGCATAGATATCGGGATTGAAAAACATGGTTACGATCGAACCGAGCGAAAGACCCGCGATGGCAAAGAAAGAGGGCGCCCTGCGCTTTGCAAACAGCTTTGTGAGGAGTTTGGAAAAGGTAACCAGCCCCGCGACGAAGCCGACGACGAGGCAGGCATAGACCGCAAAGACCTGCGGGTTCGACTGCCAGTAGGTAAGGCTGACCGAATTCATCAGGGAAGAAAAGTAGCCGCACATCATCAGCAGCGCCGAGGCGCTGAGGCCGGGTACGATCTGGGTTACCGCGACGACATACCCCAAAACGAGGAACAGCACATAATGATACCAATGCAGCCCCTCGAGCGCATTGCCGCCCGAAGAGGCAAAGGTCGAAACCGCGCCGATCGCAACGGGCACGGCCAGCCCCGCCAAAAACAAAAGAATGCGCAGGGGCGACTTCTTCTGCCCGCGGATCTCGTCGGTTACCGCGGGGAACGCGCCGAGCATCAGGCCCGCAAACAGCCCCACGACGGCAAACGGAAGGAGGTTGAGGAGTTCGCGCACGGCGAAAAAGCCGAGAACAAAGCCCAAAACGAGGCCGACGGCAATGGGCAGAAGGAAGCACAGGCAGCGCTTGAATCGGCGCAGAAGGTTGCCCAGCGCATACAACAGCTTTTCGTACAGCTTGAATATGATGGCGACCGTCGAGCCGCTGACGCCCGGGACGATGACGGCGAGGCCGATAAAGAAGCCCAAAACGCCGCTTTTTGCCACTTGCGCGCCGTTTTCATACCTGAGCGAAGGGGCCGCTTCGCCGCTGCCCGCATCCTTGATCTCGGCGGCCTCCGCGGACGGCGCTTTCTGCGCGGGTTCCTCTGCCGAAGGCACGCTTTGCTGCGATACGTCCGCAGTATTTTCGCTCCTTTGTTCCTGTTCTTCCTTCATGAGGCATATTCCTCCTTTGACGGCGTTCAATTAATTCTGTTCGGAAAAAGCCGCGATCTTTAACGCGAGATCTTTGGCGGTAAGGCGGAGAGACGCCGCCTGTTCTTCCGCCGACGCATGCGCCACGGGCACGTTTTCGGCGCCCATGATCTTGAGGCGGACGGGCACGGCTCGGCCCGCATAATATTCGGCGACGGCGGAACCGAAGCCGCCGGCGGCGTATCCCTCTTCAAAAGTGATGATCTTGCGCCCGGCGATCTCTTCGAGCATACGCTCGTCGAGCGGTTTTACGCTGCGGCAGTTTACGATTCGTACGTCTTCCCTGCCGCAAAGCTTTTTTGCTTCCAGCGCCCGCACTGCCGCGCGCGCGCCCGACGCGAGGACGACCGTGCCGTCCCCTTCCGACAGCGTTTCCCACAGGGAAATATCGGAAATTCTGCGCCTGACGCCGAGGTTGGGCGCATAGCCGTTGGGATAGCGGATCGCCGCGGGACAGCCGAGGGAACGGACATAGTCGAAAATATCGGAAAGCTCGGCGCAGTCTTTGGGGGCAAACACGCGCAGGTTCGGGATCGCGCGCAGCGCGGAAAGTTCCAACAGCCCCTGGTGCGTCTTTCCGTCCGCGCCGACGAGCCCGGCGCGGTCTACGCAGAAAACGACGGGCAGATTTTGCAGGCATACGTCGTGTACTATCTGATCGTACGCCCTCTGCAAAAAGGTGGAATAGATGCACACGACGGGGCGCAGCCCGCCCTTGGCCATGCCCGCCGCCATGGTAACGGCGTACTCTTCGCAGATGCCCGCATCGAACAGGCGGGCGGGAAACCGTTCCGCAAATTCCGTGAGTCCGACGCCGTCCGTCATGGCGGCCGTAACCGCTACGAGGGAAGGATCATCCTGCGCGCGTTGGCACAGAAGTTTGCCCAGCGCGCGGGAAAAGGAGTTTTCGCTTTCGCCGAAATTGCGCGCAACGCCGTGAAAGCGGCTGGGCTCCTGTTCGGCGGGTTCGTACCCCTTCCCCTTCTGCGTGAGGACGTGCAGGAGCACGGGTTCTTCGATCTTTTTGATGTCGGAAAGAACGGCGACGAGTTCGTGCAGGTCGTGCCCGTTGACGGGGCCGACGTACTTGAAGCCGCAGCGCTCGAAAAAGTAGTTTTGGTTGAGCCAGCCCTTGATGCTGTACTTCATGCGGCGCAGCCTGCGGCCGAGCGCGCTCGTTTCTTTAAAAGTCCTGCTTAAAAAGGAATTGAAGGAACGGTATCGCTTTTTCGCCGTCATTTTCGAAATCGAACGGTACAGCGCGGAATGGTTTTTGTTGATGGACATCCCGTTGTCGTTCAATATGACGAGAAAATTTTTCGGCTTTTCTTCGGAGGAAAAGACGGCTTCCAGCGCGAGCCCGTTGCCGAGCGAGGCGTCGCCGATGACGCTGACGACTTTATAGTTCTCTCCGCGCAGATCGCGCGCGTTGCACAGGCCGATCCCCGCCGCCACGGACGTGCCGCTGTGGCCGGCAATAAAGGCGTCGTGCGCGCTCTCCTCCGGGTCGGGAAAGCCGCTCGTGCCCCCTTTCTGCCGAAGGGAGCCAAGATCTCTCCCCGTAAGGAGCTTTTGCACGTAGCTTTGATGCCCGACGTCGAAAATCAGCTTATCGACGGGAAAATCGAACACTTTATACAGGGCGACGGTCAACTCGACCGCGCCGAGATTGGACGCGAGATGGCCGCCCGTTTCCTTGACTTTTTCCA
Source organism: uncultured Clostridia bacterium (assembly GCA_944368795.1). Classification (GTDB taxonomy): domain Bacteria; phylum Bacillota; class Clostridia; order Christensenellales; family Borkfalkiaceae; genus Borkfalkia. Next base: position 6,801 of record CALVXE010000007.1, read on the forward strand.
CGAGTTCTTCGCGGATCGCTTCGGCCAGCGCCTTCGTCTGTTTTTTATCCAATTGCTTCAACTCGTCCGCAAGCACCCCGATCACTCCTTTTCCCTACATCAAAAGATACGAACCTTTCCGCAAAGGCGAAAGCCGCGCGCCCCTTCTCCCGATCGGAAAGGGAAAACTCTGCGCGCGGATACGCCGCCGAAAATACGGTCCGTACCGTCCCTTTATGGTATCTTACTCGGCCGAGGCCGAAATTATGTTTTTCTTTCGTTCATTGTAATCAAAAAAAAGCATTTTGTCAAGGCAATTGCCAGCCTGTGCGAGAACGGTTGCCTTTGCCGCGAAATTTTGTTATACTCTTTGCAGAAATTACAGCGGGGACAGGACCATGCCTTATACGGTTTATTTGAAAAAGGGAGAAGAGAAACGCATCCTTTCCGGGCACAGCTGGGTTTACGCCAACGAGGCCGCGCGCATCGAGGGAAAGGATAAAAACGGCTCGCTCGCCGAAGTCCGCTCGCACGACGGACAGTTTATCGGAAAGGGATACATCAACCATCTTTCCAAGATCCTCGTGCGCATTTTTATCCGCGGCGGCGAGGAGGACGGTACGGCGCTGTACCGGGACAGGCTCGCCGCGGCCGCCAAACTGCGCGAAACGCTGTTTGACGGACAAGACACAGACTGCTATCGGCTGGCGTTCGGCGAAGCGGACGACCTTCCGGCGCTGATCGTCGACCGTTACGGCGATTATTTTGCCGTTGAATGCCTCTCTTTGGGCGTGGATATGCGCAAAGAGATGATCGCGGAGGCGCTCGTTTCGCTGTTTTCGCCCAAAGGCATCTACCTGCGCGGCGACGCTGCCGTGCGGCGCAAGGAGGGACTTCCGCTGGAGAACGGGACGCTGTACGGGGAAGTCCCCGACGAGATCCGCGTGCGCGAAAACGGGCTGCAGCTGATCGTGGACGTGAAGAACGGGCAGAAGACGGGGTACTTCCTCGACCAGAAGGAAAACCGCTTTGCCGCGCGCCGCTATTGCAGAGGAAGGCGCGTGCTGGATTGCTTCTGCAACAGCGGCGGCTTTTCGCTGAACGCCGCAACGGTCGCCGAAAAAGTCGTCGCACTCGATATTTCGCGCTTTGCGCTCGATACCGTGGAAAAAAACGCCGCGCTCAACGGATTTACGAACATCGAGACGATGTGTGCGGACGCGTTCGACGCGCTTCGCTCGCTGCGCGCCGCCAAAGAAAAGTTCGGCTGCGTGATCCTCGACCCGCCCGCCTTCTGCAAGAGCGCGGCCGAAGTGAAGGACGCATACCGCGGGTATAAAGACGTAAACATCGCGGCCATGAAGCTGGTGGAGAGGGGCGGTTTTCTCATCACCTGTTCCTGCTCGCATTATATGACGGCGACCCTGTTCGAAAAGATGCTGAAAGAGAGCGCGCAAAACTGCGGCAGGCGCGCGAAGATCCTCGAAATGCGCGTACAGGCGCCCGATCACCCCGCCCTGCTCGCCGCGGACGAGACGAGCTACCTGAAGGCCTTTGTATTGCAGATCTTATAACGGCGGCGCTTTTTCGCCCGCGGACATTGAAAAACATGACAAAAGGGGCAAAACGCGATGCGTTTTGCCCCTTTTGTTCTATTTGGAGATTACAGTGGTATAAACTTGTTTTTCGGGCGGGCGCGCCCGCAAGACGGAAGGTTTTACTTGTTTTTTTCTTCCTTCTTCTTCGCGGAGCCGCACGCGGTGCAGCCGGCGCAGCCCGAACAGCCGCAGTCGCAGCCGCTCTTGCCCTGCTTTTTGCGCACCGCATGGTACACGATCGCAAACACGACGAGACCTGCGGCGACGACGCCGACCGCGACGGAGACGATCGTCCCCGCGGCCGACAGTATGGATGCTGTCATAAAGCCCTCCCTTTCCCGCCGTAACGGCGGGGCTGTTTCGCTTATTCTTTGGCAGCGTTCGAACGCTTGCGGAACTTGAGATTGATCTTGCCCTTATTGCGCAAAATGAAGTATGCCACGACGAGGGCGATGACCGCCGCCAGAATGAACACCGTCCACCACCAGCTCAGCACCACGAATACGGCCGTTGCCGTGAGATACGAGGTGATCATCCAGAACGCGACGGTAAATTTGAATTTGCCCTTCGGCGTTTCGCCCTTTACGGTCGCTGCGGCGGCAAAACAAGGGATCGTGAGCATGTTGAATACCGTGAAGGCGATGAGGCCCTGCCAGGTAATGCCCGTTTCGGTTACGAGGAAGCTGACCGCTTCCCAGCCTTCCATCGTCTCTTCGTTCAGGGCGCCGCCCAGGCAGTTGCCGAGCACGAAGAAGGTAGAAATGACGTTTTCTTTGGCGATGAGGCCGGTTACCGCCGCGACGACGAACACCCAGCCCGTCTCGCGCATGACCGCGGTATTGTAGCCGAAGCCCATCGGCGTGCAGATCCAGGAGACAAACGCGCCGATATCGTGCAGTATGCTCTCGTTCATCCGTTCGTCGGGCAAATAATGCCATTCCCAGGACATATGGGAGAGGAACCAGATGACGATCGCGGAAGCGACGATGATCGTAAACGCCTTTTTGATGTAGTGTTTGAGTTTATCCCACAGATGCACCATCAGGTTGCGGAACTGCGGCGCATGGTAGGCGGGAAGTTCCATGATGAACGGAGGCACTTCGCCGCGCATCGTGGTCTGGCGCATCAGCGCGACGGTGATGACCGCCATCGCCATGCCGAATACGTACAGCAGGAACACGATCAGGCCCTGGTCGATGCCGGGGTTCCAGATGTGGACGATCGCGCCGCAGACGGCGGCCAGTATCGGAGCTTTCGCCCCGCAGGTAAAGAAGGGGATGACGCGGTTGGTCATGATCCGCTCCTTTTCGTCGGCGAGGGTGCGGGTGTTGATCGCCGCGGGCACGGAACAGCCGAAGCCCATGATCATGGGGATAAAGGCCCTGCCCGACAGACCGAATTTGCGGAAAGCGCGGTCCAAAATGAAGGCGACGCGCGCCATATAACCGGAATCTTCCAAAATGGAGATCAAAAGGAACAGGAACAGGATCTGCGGAATGAACGAGAGAACGCCCGAAAGCCCGCCCCAAATACCGTCGTTGACGAGACCCTGCGCCCACTCGGCCGCGCCCACGTTTTCGAGGCCCGTGGCGATGCCGCCGCCGATCTGATCGCAGATAAAGCCCATCAGATTAAACAGGATGGCGCCCGGCGTCGATACGCCCGCGGAACTGTAGAACACGGCGACGAAAGCGTTGAGAACTTCGTTCCCGGTATCGACGTCCGTGGCAAAACCGAAGATCGCGTTGAGGTAGAGAAGGTCTTCGCCGAAGGTAAAGTGGAAAATCGCGAACAAGATCACCAGAAAGATGGGGATACCCCAAATGCGGTGGGTGAGCACGCGGTCCGCTTTGTCCGATTTGGTAAGTTTTTCGCTCTTCTTCGCGCGGACGAACGCCGTGGAAAAATTCGCGGATATGTACTTATAACGGGCGTCGGCGACCATCGCCTCGAAATCGCCCTCGAACACGTCGTCGGCAAATTGTTTTTTGAACTCTTCGACCATCTGCATCTCGTCGGGATGCGCCTTTACTTCCAGCTCGTCGCCTTCGGTAAGTTTTATGGCGTGGAAGAGCGGGTTTTCGACCCCTTTCCCTTTCAGCGCGATCCGCACGTCGCTTATGACGTGGGCGAGCGCAGAACTTTCGAGTACGGTGGTGCCGGCGCGCTTTTTCTGCGCCGCCTCGTACGCGCGGTCCATCAGTTCTTTGATCCCCTCGTCCTTTAATGCGGAGATCTCGACGACGGGGACGCCGATCTTCTGTTCCAGCGTCTTCGCGTCGATCTTATCGCCGCTCTTTTTGACCACGTCGATCATGTTCAGCGCGACGACGATGGGAACGTCGATCTCCATGATCTGCGTTGTGAGGTATAAGTTTCGCTCGAGATTGGTCGCGTCGACGATATTGATGACGCAGTCCGGCTTTTCGTCGAGGATGAAGTTGCGCGAGATGACCTCTTCCGGCGTATACGGCGAAAGCGAATAAATGCCGGGAAGATCGACGATGGCGACGGGAGACGCCGCTTTTTTATACACGCCTTCCCGCTTATCGACCGTAACGCCCGGCCAGTTGCCTACGTGCGCCGTGCTGCCCGTCAAAGAGTTGAACAGCGTCGTCTTGCCGCAATTCGGGTTGCCCGCCAAAGCGAATTTAAGCATTGGGCACCTCCATCAATACGCATTCCGCTTCGCTCTTGCGAAGGGTAAGTTCGTACCCGCGCAGCGTTACTTCGACGGGGTCGCCGAGCGGCGCGAGCTTGCGAAGCACGATGTCCGCGCCCGGGGTTACGCCCATGTCGAACAGCCTTCTGCGGATCTTGCCCTCGCCTTCGATGCGCTTTACCACGCCCTTTTCGCCGGGGACGAACTCATTGAGTTTCTTTTCCATAAACCGTCCTCTATATTAATATTGTTTTTTAAACTCTTTCAATGCCCGCCCGATGCGGCGGCAAAACAGTTTTCTGCCCTTATACCAAAATTTTCATCGCCAGCGACTTGTTCAGGGCGAGGCGGCCGTCTTTCACTTTGACGATGACGTTTCCGCCCGCTTCGGACAGGACCGAGACCTTTGTGCCGATGGTGATCCCGAGGCTTTCGAAATGCCTCTTGTTCTTCTCGTCCGCGAGAATTTTTTTGACCGTGAGTTCCTCCCCCGCGGGGGCTATAGGCAGCGGCATGTTTTCCTCCTCCCGAGCGCCCCATGCCGGGCGTTCGTCCGATGCTGTAATCTTCCTTTTTTGTGTTAACCTATGTTAACGAATGTAATTTTATACCTTTTTCTTTCCGTTGTCAAGCAAATTTCGCCAAAATTTTTATTTTCCGCACAAAAAATCCCGCCGGTGCGGGCGGGAACTACTTTTCTTTGATTTCTCCGAAAAAGGTGAGCTGTTCGGGCTCTCCGTAAAACAAAACGGGTTTGCCCTTCCTCTTCGCGTAATTTACCGTGTACGCGGTGCCGCCCTTTTTCCGTGCGAGGTAAGCGAATACGAAATCGGCGCGGTCGACCATGTAGCGGTTGCGTTCAAACATACATCCGTTTAAGTATGATTCGTGCAAAATAACCGTTTCGTCGCAGGCGTTCAGCAGATTTTCGTATTTTTTTTTGTTTTCGGCGGAAAATCCCTTCGCCTGATCCGCACAGGGAACGCACGCGACGAGGCGCAGCGGATATTCTCGCTTCAGCGCCAGCAAAACTTCCGCCGCGGCAAAATCGAAGCCGCGCGCCATGCCGCAGAGAAAGGTATCCGTTCCTTTGCCGATCAGCCGCAGAAGCTGTTCGCGCAGGCGCTCGGCGCTGAAATCGGCGCCGAGCGCGCGATGCCCCGTCAGGGCGCACGTCTTATCCATACTCTCTCCGTCCGCGCCTGCGGCAGGCGCGTTATTTCTGTTCCTTCGTACTCTTCTGCTCGCCGCCTTTTTCCTCTTCGGCGGCTTTCTGCGGCGCTACGATCTTGGGTAGGGAGAGCCCCGCCATGCCGTACATCTCTTCCAGGGGAGGCAGACTCTTTAACAGTCCGCTCAAAAAGCCGGCGGTAGCCGTTTTTCCGTCTTTATTTTCGCCGCCGTCCCAAACGGTTACCTTGTCGATCTTGATGTTCTTGATCGCCTCGACCTGTTCAGCAACGAGCTGTTCGATCTTATCCGCGATCATCAGGCGCACCGCGTCGTTCGCTTCGCCGCCGGCCGCCTTGACGAGAGCGTCGAGACCTTCCGCCTGTTTGGAGAGTTTTTCGCGGATACCGCGCGCTTCCGCTTCCATTTTCGCGTAGATCGCGTCCGCTTCGCCGCCCGCTTTGCGGCGCATCTGTTCCGCTTCGGCGTCCGCCTCGATCTCTTTCTGTCTCTTTTCGATTTCCGATTTGACGATGACGTCCGCTTCCTGCGTGGCCTTTTCGCGCGCCGCGCGGGAAATTTCCGCCTGCTGTTCGGCGGCGTAGCTCTCCTCGAGCGCTTTGGCAGCCTGCACCTTTTCCGCCGTTACGGCGAGTTTGAGAGCTTCGGCCTCCTTTTCGCGCAGTTCCGCCTGCGAGCGGGCGATCTCCGCCTTTGCCTTGTTTTCGCCCTTGATCGCCTCGCTTTCCGCTTCCGCCACGCGCACGCGCTCTTCCATCTTTGCGTTCGCTTCGCCGATGGAACCGATCTTGTTCGCCTCCGCGACGGAGATCTTCGCGTCGTTGATGGCCTTTGCGGCCGCCTCTTTGCCCAAAGCGATGATGTAGCCGGATTCATCGGAAATATCGGTTACGTTCACGTTGATGAGGCGAAGCCCGATCTTTTTGAGCTCCCCTTCCACGTTGCGGGAGATCGCCTCGAGGAATTTATCGCGGTCGGTATTGATCTCTTCGATATTCATCGTCGCGATGACAAGGCGCAGCTGACCGAAAATGATATCCTTTGCGAGTTCCTGTATCTCCTGCATTTTCAGGTTGCGCAGGCGTTCCGCCGCGTTTTCCATGACGGTCGGCTCGGTCGAAATGCCGACGGTGAAGATGGAGGGAACGTCGATGCGGATGTTTTGGCGCGACAGCGCGCTCTTGAGGTCGACGCTGATGGACAGCGGCGTAAGGTCGAGGTATGTAAACGCCTGCACAAGGGGCCAGATGAACGCCGCGCCGCCGTGTATGCATTTGGCGCTGCGCGCATTCCCCTCTTTATCCGCGCCAACTTTACCGTAAATGACCATGATCTTATCGGGCGGGCATTTTTTGTAACGGGTGAGAACCATTAAGAACAGCATCACCAAAACGAGCACCGCCACGACGATCAATACGATGATCCAAGCTTCCATAATCTCTCCTTTTATTCTTTATTTTCCGATTCCGCCTTTTTGCGGACGACGAAAAAGTCGCCGCTCGACGAAAGAATTTCTACCGTTTCGTCTACGGAGATGCGTTCTTCCCCGTCGGTTACGGCATCCGCTTCGGTAAACCTGCCCTGCAGCGTGAGCGTGATCTTTCCCCTTCCCTCGCGTTTGGGCGGAATGCTCACGTATACCGTGGCGGTTTTTCCGACGGCGCTGCCGAAATTGACGGTCCCGTCTTCCTGCAGACGGAGGATCAGACGGATCAGCCCCCATACGATGAAATATGCCGCCAGACCCGCCGCGACGGATATGCCCACGCTGGCGCCGACGTTTACGTCGTACGACAGGAGCAGGAGCCCCGTCCATCCGCCGATGGCGAAAAACGCGGTGAGCCCCTTCATCGTAAACAGGGAAATGCCCGTATCCGTATGCGAATCGAGCGCCCCGTCGCCGTCGGTATCCGTATCGAAGTCTGCGTCTCCGTCCGCCGCGCCGATGATCATCAGAATGATCTGCACGAGCAGAAAGAGCGTGCCCACGCAAGCGATCACGAAATACGCGATCTCCAGGCCGCTGAGCGATTGAAACCATTCTTTCATTGACGATTTTCCTCCTTGATTGCGGTCATTTCCGAAAAAATTTTTTTAAAGAGGCCTGCTGCGCTCTTTTCCTCTTCCCCTCGGATATGCCGAAGGGGTGCTTTTTACCTTGTCGCACACGGCGAGAGTCCTCTTCCCGCTCTGTGCCGGCAATTCGAATCGTTCGGCGCAGCGCAGCCGCAGACCTAAGAGAGAGAAAGCGCGCCCCGCCTCTTCGATCTCCTCCGCCGCTTCCCCTTTATAGGCGACGAAACAGCCGCCCACGCGCACGAGCGGTGCGCAGTATTCGGCAAGGGTGTTCATGCGGGCCACCGCCCGCGCGCAGCAGACGTCGAATTTTTCGCGGAACGCCGCATCCCGCGCGGCCTCTTCGGCGCGCATATTGCACACGCGCGCGTTCAGCCCGAGTGCGCGCACCGCTTCCTCCAAAAAGGCGCACTTTTTCCCCACCGATTCGAACAGAACGAAGGACAGATCGGGGCGAAAAATCATGAGCGGAACGGAAGGAAACCCTCCTCCGCTGCCTACTTCGCAGCAAGCCGCGCCCTGCGGAAAATATTTTTCGCCGGCAAGGCTGTCTATAAAATGCTTGACGCGGCAGTCTTCTTCGTCTATAATGCGGGTCAGGTTGATCCTTTTGTTGCATTCCGCGAGCATACGGTAAAATTCGGCAAACTTTTTTCCCGTTTCTCCGCCGGAAACCGCCTCTTCGTATTCCTTCATGTATTTATTATATCATACGTTCGCGCGAAAACCAACCTTTTCCGCAAAAAAATATCTTTCCTTCTGCGGAAAACTCTGTCAATTGCGTGCATTTGTGTGTATAACTTCTGTGCATTTGAGGATAACTTTCCTTTTTCAGGCGGTTCCTCCTCTTTTCTCCCTTTCCGCCTTTCGCCCATTCACACACATATGCACTATTTCCGCACATCTCTTTCAACAAAAAAAGTTCTTCTTTTCCACATCGTTTCGGCTTGCTTTTTGCCTCTTTTTTATATATAATAATGTGGAATCGCGGAAAATTTTGCAGTTGTCAACATTTCTACAGAGCTTATTATTATTTCTACGATTTAAAAATAAAAGATTTATATAAAATCATTCCGCACGGCGGATTGCGAAAAAAGGAGAAGTGCCATGAAATTGAATTGCGAAGGGATCGAGCTTTCCGACGCCGTTATGAAAGTTGCCAAAGCGTGCAGCACGAAGACGACGAACCCGATATTGGAAGCGATCAAGCTTTCGGCGGAAAACGACCGCCTCGTTTTATTGGCGACGGACGGAGAGATCGCCATCCGCAAGACCATCCGCGCGGATGTTTTGGAAGAGGGGGATATCTGCGTTCCCGGGAAATATTTCGCCGATTTTATCAAAAAGCTGGAAAACGAGCAGATCACGCTGGCAACGGAAGGCGATACCGTGATCATCACGTACGGGGATTCGGAAAGTTCGCTGCAGCTGCTGAACGCGGACGATTTTCCCAAAATCGATACGGAGATCCGCGAAAACCGCGTCGAACTGCTGGCAAAAGATTTAAAAGAACTCATTTCGAAGACCACTTTCTGCTGTGCGCAGGACGATTCGCGGCCGGTTTTGAAGGGATGCCTGATCAAGACGGAAGAGGGTCGCGTATCCTTTACCGCGCTCGACGGGTACCGCATGGCTACCTGCAAAAAGAATATCGTGGCCATGAGCGGAGACATCCGCATCATCTGCCCCGGAAGGACGCTCAACGAGATCGGGCGCATGCTCGGCGGAGACGATGAGACGATCGAAATATTTGTACAGAAAAATATGCTGATGGTCAGCATAGACGATACCGTTTTGACCAGCCGCCTGTACGAAGGGGAGTTCGTGAACGTTTCCAACATCGTGCCGCGCGAATTCGCGAGCGAAGTCGTCGTGGAGAAAAACCTGTTGGGAGAGAGCGTAGAGCGCGCCGCCGTGCTTGCAAGGACGGATAAAAACAGTATTATAATGTTTGACATCCGCGAAGACGCGATGAACGTTACTTCCAATACGACCATCGGCCGGGTGGATGAAAGCGTGAAGATCATGCTGGAGGGAAAGGACGTGCAGATCGCCCTCAACTGCAAGTACGTGAGCGAATGCCTCAACGCGGTATCGGACGAAAAGGTGCGCATCGGGTTCAACGGACCCGTTTCTCCCTGCGTGGTAACGCCTGTAGAGGGAGATTCTTACCTGTATTTGATACTTCCCGTGCGAACAACGGCATAAAAACGGTTGACAGCCGCGCGGATTTTTATGTATAATGAAAAAAGACAATTAAAATAGGAGCAGAATCGATAAAATGAAAAGAACATATCAGCCGAAGAAAAGGCAGAGAAGCAAAGTACACGGATTCAGACAGAGAATGAAGACGCAGGGCGGAAGAAAGACGCTCAAGAGAAGGAGAGACAAGGGCAGAAAGAAAATTTCCGCTTAAAAGCGCCGGAGCGTGAAGCGTGTTGTACGCCAGACTGAAAAAGCAGAATGATTTTAAAAGGATGTTTGCAAGGGGAAAAAAATGTTTTTCCCCTGCTTTAATTGTTTTGTATTTACCGGCCGAAAACATGCGCCTGGGCGTATGCGTCAGTAAAAAGCACGGCAAGAGCGTGAAGAGAAACCGGATCAAGAGGCTGTTGCGCGAGGCGTTCCGGAAAGTCTGCCCGCAGATGAAGCGCAAGTATTCGGTGATCCTGATACCGAAACAGGCGGAAGCATATTCGCTGGAGGCATTCGAAAAGAGTCTTCGCATCGCGCTGCGCAGAGAGGGAATTTTACAATGAACGCGCAAAAACTGCGAAGCGCGTACAGGTATCTGCGAAGGACGATATTTAAACCGTACCTGAAGATGCTGTGCATGCATCTGATCGTGTTTTACCAAAAGTATTTTTCGAAAAAGACCTGCCTGTACGACCCTACCTGTTCGCAGTATATGCTGGAAGCAATCAACAATTTAGGCGTGATCGCGGGGATCTTGCTGGGAACATGGAGAATATTGCGCTGCAATCCCTTTTCCAAGGGCGGGTACGACCCGGTTCCGGAAAATCCGTTCAAAGTGCGCTGGCTCTATTAAAAAATTCGGAAATTAAAAGAATGTTGAATTTATTGAGTACCATACAAATGATCCCTACCGATTTCGGCGACAGCCTGAATTGGATCGGTGTGGTTATACAATGGATCATCGGCGTCGCAGGCAACGTGGGCCTGGGAATTATTTTGTTTACGCTGATTCTGAAGGTGATCACCCTGCCGCTGGATATCTATTCGAAGGCTTCCATGCGAAAAAACAGCCTGAAAATGGAAAAGATGCGGCCGCAGCTGGAAAAACTGCAAAAGCAGTACCAGAACGATCAGCAGACGTATAACGCCAAGATGATGGAAATGTATAAAAAGAACGGCTACTCCTTTTTGGGAGCTTGCCTGCCGATGATCGTAACGCTGGTTATATTCATCGTCGTTCTGAATGCATTTTCAAGCTATTCGCAATATACGAACCTCGAAGTGTACAGGCAGATGGCGCGCTCTTATAACGACGCCATCCTCGTTTATGCGCCCGACAGCTATCAGACGGACGAAAACGGCGTGCGCGGCGAAGGCGTCGTAGAATATACCTGTACCTTAAACCAGGAAGGAAAGTACGACTGCGTGCGGACGGAAGTGTTCGACGACGCGGAGAGCCTGATTTCGGTAACGGTGCGCCGGTTGGTCGTAACGGATACCGAGCAGACCGCGGAGCAGATGGCTGCCGATACCTTCGACTGGAGCGCGGCGTCCTCCTCCTCTATCTATACCGTAAAGACGGAGAACGTTCTCAACAGCACGGACGAAAGGGTGGCGGAAGCGAGGCGGCTTGCGCAGGAAGAGGGCGGCGAAATGTCCGGCGAAAACCTTGCCGACCAGACGATGAAGACGCTCGGAAGGCAGGCGGCCGCGCAGCAGTACAGGGAGAGCAATTCGCGCTTCCTTTGGGTAAAGAATATCTGGCTGCCCGATACTTCGTACAGGCACCCCGTGCAGAAGGAAAACGAGATCAGCGAAGAAAATTATACAGAGCTTACCCATTACCTTACGGAAGAGAAATCCGCCGCAAACGGATACTATATACTCATCGCGATTTCCATAGGGACGATGTTCCTTTCGCAATTTATCATTTCCAAGAGTCAGAAGGCGCAGAACGAGCTGCAGACGGCGGACGGGCGCGGCAAAAAGACGCAGAAGGTTATGCTGATCGTAATGCCGATCATTTTCGGTATATTCTCCTTTTTCTACAGTGCGTCGTTCAGTATTTACATGATCACGAGCAATATATTCAGCATCATCAGCACGCTGGCGATCAACTTCGTGATCGATAAGAAATTTGCGAAAATCGAGGAACAGGAGATCCAGGAAAAATACAATAAACGAATTCCGCAATCGGCGAGAAGACCGGATAACGGGAGGAACGGAGGAAAGAAAAAATGACGGAGTATGAATTCACCGGAAAGACGGTGGAAGAGGCGATCGAAGAGGGGCTGAAAACGCTGGGCCTCACGCTTGAACAGGCGAGCGTAACCGTGCTGGAAGAGGGCAAGAAAGGAGGCCTGTTTTCCAAAGGGGTAAAGGCGCGCGTCAAAGTAGGAAAGAAGCGCACGGACGGCGAACGCGCACAGGATTTTTTGGACGGCATTTTCGGCTATTTGGGCGTTACGGCAACCACGGAATTGGATGAAAGCGGCGAAAATACGAAAATCAACGTGATCACGCCGAATACGTATGCAGTGATCGGCCACAGGGGCGAAGTGCTCGATGCCCTGCAGGTACTTGCGGGCGCGGTGGCGAATATCGGCAAAGAAGAATACGAACGCGTCGTCGTCGACTGCGAAAATTACAGAGAAAAGAGAGAACAGACGCTGAAGAAGCTGGCGCAGAAGCTCGCGGAAAAGGCGGTGCGCTTCGGCAGGAAAGTTTGTTTGGAACCGATGAGCCCTTATGAGAGAAGGATCATTCATTCGACCCTTGCCGACAGCACCGAAGTAAAGACGATGAGCGAAGGGAAGGAGCCCAACCGCTATATCGTCGTAATCCCCAACAATCTGAAGCCGAACAGCGACCGTTACGGCCGCGGAACGAGACCGCCGCGTGCGGACGGCAGAAAAGGCGGATTTAACCGCGACAAGCGGTATGACCGCGGCGAAAACGGCGAGAGGAAGGAATACGACGACCGCCGCAGGGGCGGTTACGACCGCGACAGGCGCTCCGGCGGACGCGAGCGGGAGAGAGCGAGCGGACTTCCCCGTTCGAAGAGGCAGCCCTATTTCGGAACGTTTTTGGGCAACAGCAACGATTTGGCGAACAAACCGAGCGAAGAAAAGAAAGACGAAGAATAAAAAGAGGCGCGCCCTGCGGCGCGCCTTGTTTTTTGCCATACATTTTTGCGGCGGGAAGGAAAAACGGAAAACTTCCCCTTTTCTTCTCTCCCCTACAGCAGGCCGGAAACGCATTTTTTAAGAAATGTCTGTTTTCGGCCTTTTTGTATGAAAATTATGAAGAACGTACCTTGCCTCGGGGAGTGCGTTCAAAAATCACAGCCGCGGTACATGCTTTCGAGCTCTTGCAGATCGGCGATAACGGCGTCGATCCGTTCGGGCGTTACGGGCGTTTGCGTACGGGATACGGTTTTATAAAAATCGCATGCGGACGTTTCGCGGACGGTCATTTTTTTCTTTGAGCAAAAACCTGCCGCATGTTTGACGAAGCAATATACGGATTTTAGGTAATAAACACCGAAAAAGCGGCAGTTTTTACAGATATGGCGATTTGCATGCAGCGTATCCATTAAAAATGTTTCTCCTCCTCCCGATCTTCCTGCAGTATTTGGCGGATAGCGGATATATTCATTAAAATTTCGTGTAAAGCTCTGGCAGCGACCTTTTTTCGAAAAGAAAATCTGCGGCGGTTCGATTTCCATTGTTCGCAGCAATAGCCGTTGTCCACCACGTCGTAGTGCAGAGAGCAGTACCCCTGTTTTGTGCGCTCAAAACGGCTCGGCCCTTTTGTATAGTACCCCGCATAATATCCGCAATAAACGCACTTATTATTTTTCGTTTCCGTTTCTTTTTCCATTTGGTTACCTCCATAAAAACAATTAAAACAAAGACCATATTGGTCTATAATATTATATGACCATTTCGGTCCAATGTCAAGTTTTTTTGTCCATTTTGGTCTATAATATTTTCAGAGGTATAAAAATGCATATACGTTTGAAAGAATTACGGAAAGAGCGGGGAATGAAACTGAAAGATGTTGCCGAAGCAATGGGGGTTACCGTTCGTGCAATCAGCCGATATGAAGAGGGAACAAGAGAACCTTCTGTTGAAATGATTATAAAATTTTGTAAGTTATACGAAGTAAGTGCGGATTATCTGCTCGGTTTGGAGGACGAAACGGGGACGAAATTGTAATGACAAAACGGACGGCCGAAAAAATGCGGCGGCCGGCATAAAAAATACACAAAAATTGAAAGGAGGAAAGAACATGGCAAAAGAACCCGAAGAGAAAAAGAAGGAGACAGCAAAAAATTACCACGTGGCGAAGCGTGCGGACGGCAAATGGCAGGTAAAGTTTGCGGGCGGAGAGAAGGCCATCAAACTGTTTGCGACGCAGGCGGAAGCGATCGCGTATGCGAAAAAATTGGCGGAAAACCAGGACGGGAGCATCTCAATACACAAAAAAGACGGCAAGCTGCGTAAACAAAAATATTGAGGCAAAACTGCGGCCGGATACGACTTTTCGGTTTGCGGTAAAAAAAAGAAACAGAGCGGAAGCGGACGAAGGCAATAAGCCTTCGTCCGCTTCCGTTTTTGCGCATGTTTTAAAGTTTACTCAGCTATTCCAAAAGGGAAAAAAGTGCCGGATAATATTTTTCGTCTACGGAAAGGACCTTTTTTTGCAGGGACAGCCGCCGTTCGTCTGCGGGAGATGCGGAAAGCCCTTTCGGAATGGTTTTTCGCCTAAAAAAATTTTTTAAGTTCTTCCATAAAAACAATTTGAACTCAAATTACATATCAGAGAGGAATCATTTTTCCGTAAAACCTGAAAGAGGCGCGCCCTGCGGCGCGCCTCTTTATCCGTTCAAAACAGAGTTTATAAATTGCGGCAGGGATAAACATTTCTGCGTATCCGTCCGCGTGAACCGCCGATATGATTCAGCGGTCTTCTTCGTCTTGCTTGTTCTTTTCCTCTTCGGCCTTGCGCTGATAATAGTTTTTGTAGCCGGCCTTGTGATTGTCTCCTTCGTCCCACTTTTTGCCGCCCGTTATGAGCAAGCCGATGACGAGCATAGCCGCCAGAATTACGAGAATGATGGGAAGGACGAGGTTTTCGGGAATGGCCAGTGCCGAAACCAGGCAAACGGCCGCCACGACGAGCAGTACCGCGCTCAACAGGATCTGCATCTTTTTCAAAGCGGTGGAATTTTTGGTGCCGATGGCGGAAAAAAGCAGGGCCAGGCCGCTTATGCCCGCAAAGATGACCCCTGCCCAGGCGAGGTTGAACCCGCCGAACGTTTCGGGCATCAGTTCAGACAGCAGAAAAAATACTGCGGCGACTAAAAACGAAAGGGCGATCAACACCCGCGTAAACATTTTTTTGCTCATAATAATTCTCCTTATGCGCGGTCAGCGCAGAATTACGTTACAGGATACTGCGCAGATCGTTTCCCCTTCCGCGAGCACGACGGTGTCGCCGTGGGAATATTCGCGCACATAACGGCCGATGCGCAGTTTGAAGGTTTTGGCCGCTTCAGACGCCGCCAGAACGGTATAATTCCCCGGCATCGGCGAGCCGTTTTTGACTGCCGTATACGTCTTTCCCTGCAAGAGGACGATATCCCCCTCGCGGTGCGTGATCCCTTCCGCATCTTTCTTCGAATAGCGGACTCCGTCGATGACATTTGCCGAAGAGAAGCGCTTTCCGCGGAAATAGAGAGAGGCGAATAAAACGGTGAGGATCAAAAGGAGCGCCGCCGCGACGGCAAGAACGACGATAATGATCTGTTCGGTGGTCATAGCGATGCCTCCCCTTTATCAGCGGATCTTCGTTCCGCATTCGGGGCAGAACTTGCCTTTTGCGGGCAGTTTTGCTCCGCATTTGGGGCAAACGTCTGCTTCGACCGGCTTGCCGCATTCGGGGCAGAATTTTGCCTTGGCGGTGAGCGCCGCGCCGCAGTGAACGCAGTGCCTGCTCCCCTGCGATTCCTGCGCGGGAGCGGCCTGCGCGCCGCCCTGCATTCCGCGCTGCATGTTCGCGAACATCTGACCCATGCCCATCCCCATGCCCATGCCGATGCCTGCACCCATGGTGCTGCCGGCGGCGCCGGGATTTTTGGCCGCTTCCTTCAAAGCGTCGGCCTGCGCGAGCTGGGTATACACGTCGATGTTTTTGCGCATCATTCCCAAACGGGTGCTCTCGTCGAGCGCCTTTTCCAGTTCGGGCGGCAGAGAAAAACTTTCGAAGTTAAAACCGGAAAGTTCCAGCCCCATTACTTCGAAACGCTGCGAAAGAGACTTTTTGACGGCCGCGCTCATTTCCATCAGATTCGCGGCCATATCGAGAACGGGAATGCCGCTTTCGCCGATCGCGTCGGAGATGCCCATAACGAGCATGCTGCGGATGTAACTCGTGATGTCCTGCGTGGTATAGGAGGAATGCGTGCCCGAAAGTTCCTGCATGAAGACGAAAGCGTCTTTTACGCGGAAAGCGTATGTTCCGAAAGCGCGCACGCGAACGGCGCCGTAATCCGCGTCGCGGATCATGATCGGGTTCGCCGTGCCCCATTTTTGGTTGGTGAACTGTTTGGTGTTTACGAAATAGACGTCCGATTTATACGGCGTTTCAAACCCGTACTTCCAGGAAAGAAGTTTGGTTACCACGGGCAGACTGTCGGTATCCAGCTTGTAATACCCGGGCAGAAATACGTCCGCCATCCGCCCCTTATCGCAGAAGATCGCGACCTGGCTGTCGCGAACGGTGAGTGCGGAGCCGCGGTTGATCTGGTTGCCCTTCATATCCACCTTATGTACGATGGTATCGGAAGTGTTGTCCGTCCATTCGATGACCTTTAAAAGTCCCATAAATAAACCGTCCTTATCAGCGAATTTGCATGCGGCAAAAGCCGCTTTCTGTTTCTACTATAACACAAACGCAAAAAAATGTCAACAGTGCTGCGGAAAAAGCGGCGCGAAGAGGAAAAGTTTGCAAAACGATTGACAGTGCGACCTTTTTTGCATATACTTATTCCGTAAACATGTTATGATTCGGGTGCGGAACAGAGGCGGGAAGCCGACGTTTCGAACGGAAACGAGCGGAGGTTCGGAAGGTGAATGCGATCAACAAAGCGTTGCGCGGCAGTTTTGCGCTGTCGATGATCCTGACGGTGATGCTGGCGGCAGGCATACCCCTTATTCCCGTAGGGTTTGCCGTGGTCGGCGGCGGATTCGGGACTGCCTTGGGCGTTATAGGGATCGCCTTTGCGGCGGTCGGCTTTTACGGCTGCCCCCTTGCCTGGGTGGCGTACGGCGGGAAAAAGTCGCTGCAAAGGGTGGTGAGCGCCGTCGTCGAGGAACATATCTACGAAGTGAGCGAAATAGCGGCGCAGCTCGGCCTTTCGGAAAAGGAAGTGCGCAACCGCATCGACACCTGCTTCAAGAAAAAATACTTTATCGGGTATAAGCGCGAAGGGGACCGCTTGGTGCTCAATGAAAACAAGGCGCTGGAAGACGCCGAGCATGTGGCCGAATGTCCGCACTGCGGCGCGCGGTTTACGTATAAAGGTACGGATATCCGCTGCCCGTACTGCGGTTCGGCGCAGGAACGTAAATAAACGGAACAGAGCCAAAACAAAGACGGTCGGATAGAATAAAGAACGCAAAACGGCGCACACGTATGCGCCGTTTTGCGTTCTTTTGCTTAAAACCGGGAAACCGAAAATAAAAATTTACGGTTCGCGGTACCGTAAAAATACCGCGGAAGAAGAAAAGAAGGAGGGGCAAAGCACGGCCGCGCGGAGACGGACGGGGGAACAATTTGCCCGTGCGTTCAGCCGATAAGGGAGCTTGCGGCAAACGAGCCGTAAAACAAGCGGAAAGGCCCCGGAGGGGAGCTCGCTTGCGGCTTATTTTAAAAAGCGGCGGAGAGAGGAGACTTTTTTGTCCGCATACGGCCCGAACCGCATGGAAAGATCGGCTTTCCCCTTTTGCAGGATGCTTTTTTGATGCGAAAAGGCGGCAAAGCCGCATTCGCCGTGGTAGGAGCCCGTGCCGCTGTTTCCAACGCCGCCAAAGCCCATGTGCGGCGAAGCGAGATGCATGACGGTATCGTTGACGCATCCTCCGCCGAAGGAAATCTCGCGGAGGGCGCGACGGGCGTTTTTCTTTCCGAACCAATACAGAGCGAGCGGCTGGGGATGCTGCGCGATGAGCTGTTTTGCGTTTTCATAGGCTTCGAACGTGAGGACGGGAAGGATCGGCCCGAAGATCTCTTCCTGCATGACGGGATCCGACGGGGAGACGCCGCCGAGGATCGTCGGTTCTATTTTACAGGTCTCTGCATCGGCGCTGCCGCCGAATACGACGTGTTCGGGCGAGATCAGACGGGTGAGGCGTTGGAAGTGGCGCGCATTGACAATGCGCGGCCACGCCGGATTGAGCAGAGGTTCTTTGCCGAACATGGCAACGAATTCCTCTTGCAGAGCGTCCAAAAAGGCGGCTTTTACGGAAGAAGAGACCAAAACGTAGTCGGGAGCCACGCAGGTTTGCCCGGCGTTGAGCCCCTTTCCGTAAGCGATGCGCTTGGCCGCAAGGCGGATATCCGCGTCGGCGTCGACTATGCAGGGACATTTGCCGCCCAATTCGAGAATGACGGGCGTAAGGGTGTGCGCGGCCGCCTCCGCATAAATTTTCCCTACCCGGGGACTTCCGGTAAAGAAAATGAGGTCAAATTTTTGCTTTAAAAGGGAAGACGCGACCTCCGCGTCCCCCGTCAGGGCACAGGCTTGCTCCAAAGGGAGGGCGGAAGAGAGAAGTTCTTTTATGACTTGCGCCGAAGCGGGGGCAAGTTCGCTCGGCTTCAGGACCGCGCAATTTCCCGCGGCAATAC